>CAZPJJ010000167.1:0-8488 GCA_964586535.1 uncultured Acidobacteriota bacterium
CGCGGCGAGTTCTTCGGCTGGATCGCCCGCGATGCCGATGCGCTCGCGGCGCTGCCGCTGCGCCAGGCGACGCTCCTCGGCCGCACCGCGCGCGGCGAGGTGCGCCTGCGCGAGCGCCGCTCCGTGCAGGCGTGGTCGCTCGGCTCGCCCGCACCCGATCTCCTCGCGGCGTCGGGCGGGGCGTGGCATCGCGTCTCGGCGCTCGACCTCGCGCCGGGCGACGCGGTGTCCTTCGTCGCCGATGCGCGGGGCAATCTGCTCGTCCTCGCCGCGGCCGAACGGCGCGCTGCCACCGACGACCGCTACAGCACCAAGTACCGCTGGACCGTCATCCGCGAGCGCGATGAGCTCGAAAAGAGCCTCGCCCGCGTCGCGCCGGTCGGACGTATCCGCGACATCCGCGTGCTCTCGCGCGGTGTTTCCGGCCGCGTGGCCGAGATCGAGATCGAGGGCACCGAGGGCAGTGCGCGCGTCACCGGGTTCCGCATCCGCGGCGCGCTGGGACTGCTCGAGACGCTCTTCGACATGGAACTCCAGCGTGGTACGGACGGCCTCGTGCGCCGCGCAGTTTTCCGCGGGCGTGGCTGGGGCCACGGTGTCGGCATGTGTCAGGTCGGGGCTTACGGAATGGCGCTCGAAGGTGCGAGCTACCGCGAGATCCTCGGCCGTTACTACGGCCAGGCGCACCTCGCGCGTCCGGCGCTGCCCGCGCGGCGATGAATGCGACACCGCGTCGGGGGCGCCCCGCGTTGGCGGGCCCGGTGCGCGGGCTCGTCACCGTGGCCGCGCTCGTGCTCGTGGCCGTCGTCGCGCGCCTCTGTTGGCAGGCCCTGCGGGGATCGTGAGCGAGCGCAATCCCGTGGTCGCGATCTTCGGCGCGACCGGCACGGGCAAGACCGCCTTCGCTTGCGCGCTGGCCGATGTCCTGCCCACTTCGCTGATCTCGTGCGATTCGATGCAGCTCTACCGCGGACTCGACGCGGCTTCCGCCAAGCCTGAGGGCGACGAACTCCGGCACCCGTGGGCGCTCATCGACTGGCTTCCACCCGACGCACCCGCGAATCTGGGCGCCTGGGTGCGCGAGGCCGAGCGACTCGTCGACGGCGCGCTGGCGGCGGGACGAATGCCGGTCGTCGTCGGGGGGACGGGCCTCTATCTGCGCGGGCTGCTCAAGGGCGTCGCACCCGCGCCGCCCCGCGAGCCGGCCGTTCGCGCGCGCCTCGATCGCCTCGTCGAGCGGCACGGGCCGGCCATCCTTCACCGGCTGCTGACGCGGCTCGACCCGCCGCTCGCCGCGCGGCTGGCGGCAGCCGACCGGCAGCGCCTCGTCCGCGGCCTCGAAGTCCGGGTCTCGACGGGGCGGCGCCTTTCGGACATTCAGGCCGGGCAGTGGAGCGGGCCCGACCTCAGGCCCACGGTGAGACTTGGGCTCGCGATCGATCGCCGCGCGCTCTACGAACGGCTCGATGCGCGGGTCGTCGCGTTCTTCGAGCGGGGCCTCGTCCAGGAGGTGCGTGCGCTCCGCGAACGCTTTCGGCTGACCCCGGGCGAGGGCGCGCTGGCAGGTATCGGCTACGCCGAGGTGGCCGAATGGCTCGATGGGCGCTCGAAAGCCCACGACGAGCCGGCCCTCATCGCGCTCATCCAGCGCAACACCCGCCGTTACGCCAAGCGCCAGATGACGTGGTTCCGGCGCGAGCCCGACACGCTCTGGCTCGATCCGCGCGCCCCGGACGCCCTGCAGCGGGCGATCGATCACGTTCGCGCGCGTCAACAAGTGTGACGAGACACGGTACTGCGGGGCGGACTTTCCCTATAATGCCGGGCATGAGCGAGCAGCCGCAGGATCGAGATCTCCAGACCGTCTTTCTGGCCAAGTTCAAGCAGAACGGCCAGCTCGTCGCGGTCTGGCTGGCGTCGGGCAAGAGACTGGTCGGGCACATCCGCGGCTTCGACCGGTTCACGATCATTCTCGATCACGGCGGCGGCGAGCACGTCGTGTTCAAGCACGCGATCGCCACGATCGGTCCCGTCAAAGAAGGCAGCAGAGAATAGTCAGCGCCTGAAGAAACCGCTTCGCGACGGCGACTGCGCCCCCCCCGCGTCCGCGGTCGTCAGTTCGCGGATCCGCGCCTGCAGCCGCTCGATCTTGCCCTCGTAGTCCGCGCGCTGCGCTTCCGCGACGCGCGCGATCCGCTCGGCTTCTTCTTGCGCTTGGCGCACGCGATCGTCGGCCTCGGCGCTCGCGTCTCCGCGCGAACGCAGCTCGAGCTCCAGCCGCGAGATGCGCTGCTCGCGATCCGAGATCTCGGACTTGAAGCTCTCCTGGAGCTCGTTGTAGAGGCGCTCCACTTCGAGCAGCTTGTTGATCCGCGAATAGTCGGCGTCGGACGGCATCTCTCCCTCCTCGCCCGGAGCGTCGGTGCGTCCGGAGGCGGCGAAGTAGAACTTGCGCAGCATCAGATCGAGGTCGCCCGGATTCTGCGAGTTCTCGAGCGCCACTTCCTTGGTGATCGTTCCGTTGATGACCAGCGCCGCGAGCGACTGGTTCATCGATTGCATGCCGAAGTAGGCGACCGATTTCTCGACTTCCTCGCCGAGTTCCTGGATCGAGCCGTCTTTGATCAGGCGGTTGATGCGCGGCGAGTCGCGCAGGATCTCGACCGAGGCCACCAGGCCGCGGCCGTCGGCGCGCTCGACGAGCTGCAGGCTGACCACGGCGCGCAGCACCTGCGAAAGCTGCTGGCGCACCTGGCGGTGCTGCTCGGCGGGGAACATGTCGATGATGCGGTCGATCGTCTGCGGCGCGTTGTTCGTGTGCAGCGTCGTCATCACGAGGTGGCCCGTTTCGGCCGCCGTGAGCGTCACGGACATCGTCTCGAGGTCGCGGTTCTCGCCGACCATGATGACGTCGGGATCCTGGCGCAGCGCGTTGCGCAGCGCGTCGGCGAAGCAGTTCGTGTCGGATCCGACTTCGCGCTGCGTGACGGCACCGAGGCCGTCGGTGAGCAGGAATTCGATCGGATCCTCGATGGTCACGACGTGGACGAGCCGCGTCTGGATGATCTGCTGCATGATCGCGGCGAGCGTCGAGGACTTGCCCGATCCGGTCGGTCCCGTGATCAAAACCAGTCCTTGGCGCAGGTCGGCGAGTTGCTTGAGCTGCTCGGGCATGCCCCACTCGTCGAGGGTGGGGAAGGCGAAGGGCACGCGGCGGAAGACCGCGCCGAGCGTTCCGCGCTGATAGAAGATCGTCCCGCGGAAACGCGACATGCCGGCCACGGAGTACCCGAACTCGACGCAGCGCCGCTCTTCGATCAGGTCCTTCTGGCGGTCCGAGAGCAGCCCGCGCAGCAGTCGGTCCATCTCGTCGGGCTTGATCGGCGCGCCTTTGAGCGGGATCAGTTTGCCCTTGAGCCGCAGCAGCGGGGGCCGCATCGGCTTCAGGTGCAAGTCCGACGCCTCCTGCTTCACCATGAAGCGCAGGAGGTCATCGAGGTTGTAGGCCGTCGCGCGGCCAGCCTGGAGCACGGCCTCGCTCATCCTGGTCTCCGCGGGCGCCTCCCGGCGGGCGCGTCGTGCGCCTCGGAAGGGCATCGTCCCGGCGGAATCTAGGTTTCGGGGCGTCCCGGGGCCAACCGGATACAATCGCCGCGATGCGACCCTTCGACCGCGTCCTGCGCCAGCTCACGCTTGCCAACCAGCTCACGCTGTTGCGGCTGATCGCGGTGCCTTTGGTGGCCCTCGCGTTGCTCTCGGGGGCCAACCGGCTCGCGCTCGCGATCTTCGCGCTGGCGGCGATCACGGACCGGCTCGATGGCATCGCGGCGCGCCGTCTGGGCCAGCAGACGACGCTCGGGCGCTTCCTCGATCCGGCGGCCGACAAAGCGCTGATGCTCGTCGTGTTCGTCATCCTGGCGATGCCCGACGGGCCGCGCCCCTTTCCCGAGTTCGAGATCGAGCACCACGTTCCGGCGTGGCTGACGCTCCTGGTCGTCGCCCGCGACTTGCTCATCGTCCTCGTGGCGACGCTCGTCTATCTCTCGTACCGGATTACCAGCTTTCCCCCGTCGTTGCTCGGCAAGGGAACGACCGCGCTCGAACTCGTCACGGCGGGCCTTTACATGTTCGCCAACGCGTGGCCCGTCCTTCCCGTCCCGCTGCTGGTCGCCGCTTGCGGACTGACGACGATCTTCATCGTCGCGTCGGGGATCCACTACGCGGTGGGCCTGCGGCGTCTCATCGTCCTGCAGCATCCTCCCGAGGACCGCACGTGATCATCGAACCGGATGTCCTGCGCCGGCTGGAATGGGACCTCATCCAGCTCGCGCTCGCGGGACACACGCGTACGCCCATGGGCCACGAGCGCGCGCTCGTGCACGCTCCGCTCGACGACGACGACGCGATCGAGCGCCTGCACGACCGCGTCCACGACCTGCGCACGCTGCGGCGCCTGCAGGGCAGCCTGCCGATCGCCGAGGTCGCCGATCCCGCTCCGGTGCTGGCGATCCTCCGCGTGCGCGGCAAGACGCTCACGGGTCTCGAGATCTACGAGACGCTGCGTCTCCTCGTCGTCGCCCGCGAAGTGCGCCAGGCGCTCGCCAAGCTGGAGCCCGAGAGCTACGGCGCGATCGCCGGCGACTGGGCGCGCTTTCCCGAAGCCGCGATGATCACGAACGCCATCGAAGGCAATGTCACGGGCGGCGGTGATCTCGAAGACCACGCGAGCCCCGAACTCACGCGCCTGCGCCGCGAGATCCGCCAGCTCTCCGATGGACTCCGCGGCACGCTCGAGGCCATCGTCCGCGAGGAGTGGCCCGGACCGGTGCTCCGCGACGGCTACGTGACGATGCGCAACGAGCGCTACGTCCTTCCGGTGCGCACGGATACGCCGCGCCGCTTCGAGGGCATCGTGCACGGGCACTCGGGCACCGAGAAGACCGTCTTCATCGAGCCGATGGAGACCGTCGAGATCAACAACCGCCTCGTGCGCCTGCGTGACGAAGAACGTCAGGAAGTCGACCGCATCCTGGCCGCCTGGACCGCACTCCTGCGCGAGAACCGCGAGGTGCTGGAGACGAGCGCCTTCGTCCTCGGCGAGATCGACATGCACGAGGCGATCGCCTCGTGGGCCGACGCCGAGGACGCCGTGCGCCCGCAGCTCGTTTCAGGCGGCGGCCTGCGGCTGCGGCACGCGCGGCATCTCGGGCTCGAAGCTTCGCTGCGGCGCATGACGCCGCCGCGCCGCATGGTGCCGCTCGACGTCGACCTACCGCGCGAACTCCACGGCCTCGTCATCTCGGGACCGAACGCGGGCGGAAAGACGGTCGCGCTCAAGACGATCGGACTCGTCGCGATCCTCGCTCACGCCGGAATGCCGATCCCCGCCGAGGATGCGCAGGTGCCGCTGCTCACCAAGCTCTTCGCCGACATCGGCGACGAGCAGTCGATCGAGGGCTCGCTCTCGACCTTCTCGAGCCACGTCCGCAATCTCGCGACGATGGTGCGCGACGCGGGTCCGCGCGCGCTCTGCCTCATCGACGAGATCGGCACGGGCACCGATCCCGCCGAGGGCGCGGCGCTCGGCGCGGCGGTCCTCGAACGGCTGCTCCGCGAGGGTGCGCACGTCGTCGCGACGACGCATCACGCGGCGATCAAGGCCTGGGCGTACCGCACGCCCGGGACCGTCAACGCCGCCTGCGAATTCGACGAGGCGACGATGCGGCCCACCTACCGGCTCGTTCCGGGCGTCGCGGGCTCGTCGATCGGACTCACGATGGCCGAGCAGCTCGGACTCGACGCGGCCGTCGTCGACGACGCGCGGCGCCGTCTCGATCCCTCCGGCGCCGAAGCCGCGCGCGCTCTCGACTCGGTGCGCGCGCTCGCGCAGGGACTCGAGGCGCAGCGCGCCGAGGTCGTCGAGGAACGCCGGCGCCTGCGCGCGGAGACGGACGCGCTACGCGCCCGCACCAAAGAGGACGAGACCAAGCGCAAGCGCGAATGGGAGGCCCGCGTCGAGGCGCTCGCGCGCGAGTTCCGCGAACGCGCCGATCGCATCGTGCGCCAGATGCAGGACAAGCGGACGCAGCGCACGCTCGACATCGAGCGCGCGCGGCGTGAGCGCGAACTGCGCGAGGCCTTTTCCGAGGAGGCAAAAGCCGCGAAGCGCCAAGAGCCGCCGCCCACCGACTGGACACCCGCCGAGGGCGCGAAGGTCTACGTCGCGAGTCTCGGCAAGGAGGGCACCGTCCGCACGCTCAAGGGCGCGAAGGCCGACATCGTGCTCGGGCGCTCGGTGTTCACCGTGCCGGTCTCCGACCTGCGCCCGCAGGCGGGCGCCGCGGAGCCCGCCCTGGAGGATCTCCCCGTAACGAAACCGCGCCGTCCCGAACTGCCCGGCGGCGTGACCGCGGATCTCGAGAGCAAAGAGGTCGCGCGCGAATTGCACCTGCTCGGCATGCGCGTCGAGGAGGCACTCGACGAACTCGACAAGTACCTCGACGACGCTTCGCTCGCGGGGCTCGCCGAGGTGCGCATCGTCCACGGCTTCGGTACGGGAAGGCTCAAGAAGGCCGTGCGCGAGCACCTCTCGCAGCATCCGCTCGTGGCGCGCTGGCGAGAAGGCGAGCCCGACGAGGGCGGAGGGGGCGCGACGGTCGCGATCTTCCAAGGCGAGCTCTGATGACGAGAAGCCGCCTCGCGATCCTGGGGGCGCTCGCGCTCGTACTCGCCACCGGGGTCGCGCTGCCCTTCGCGGTTCCCGAGTGGGGACTCGAGGTGTGGCGCACGTTCACGCGCCTGCGCTTCGGCGCGACATCGGGCGCGATCGTCGTCGATGGCCAGCGCATCGAGATCGCGGAGATCGGTGAGGGGCCGCCGGTCGTCCTCGTCCACGGGCTGCGCGGTGAGAGCACTGTGCTCATGCCGTTGGCCCGCGAGATCGCGCGCCGCGGTCGCCGCGCGGTGCTCCTCGACCTGCCCGGACACGGGCGCTCGCCCGCGCCCGCGGAGCCGCTCACCTTCGAGCACGCGGGCGAGATCCTCCTGGGGACGATCGACGCGTTGGATCTCGGACCGCGCCCGCCCATCGTGGGGCACTCGATCGGCGCCTGGGTCGTCGCATGGCAGGCGCTCGCCGCACCCGAGCGCGTCGGACCCGTCGTGCTCGTCGGCACGCCGGGGCTGGCCTTCGAGCCGCCGCCCTATCCGCAGCTCGTCCCCGACAACGCCGACGACGCGCGCAAGGCCTTGCCGCTGCTCTTCGCCGAGCCGCGCTTCGTGCCGCGCCCGATCCTCGCCGTCTCGGCAGGGCGGGATCCCTCGTCGAGCCTCGATCTGCTGCGCTCGGCGATGTCGGGCCGGTACCTGCTCGACGGCCTCTTCGAGGGACTCGCCGTCTCGGCGCTCGTCGTCTGCGGCGAGGAAGACAGGCTGGTGCCGCCGGACGTGGGCCGAAAACTGGCCGCGCTCTCGCCGCGCGCCCGCTACGTCGGCGTGCCGCGCACCTCGCATCTGATCGTCTGGGAGGCTCCAGCCGCGGTCGCGGATGCCGTCGACGCCTTTCTGGACGATGTTTCCTCCGAGGCGAAGAGCGCCGCAACTCCGTAACCGTCCGCGGCGCGCGGTCGTCTGGTGAGCGCATGAATCCCGAGACTCTCGTCGACGATGCGTACGGCCGCGCCCTTCACGACGCGGTCGTCCGCCAGGCGCGGACGATCGCGAGCGTGTTCCTCCACCCGGGCTGCGACCTCGCCTGCCGCTTCTGCGCGAGCGAAACGGGCTTCGACACGATGAGCCCTGCGCATGCGCGAGCCGTGTTCGCCGACCTGCGCGACGCGGGCGTGCGCAATGTCGTCATGGGGGGCGGCGAGCCTGCGACGTGGCCTTTCGATCTCTTCGAGCTCTGCGCGGATGCGCAGGCTCTGGGTCACTTCGTCCAGGTCAGCAGCAACGGCACCGCGTTGTCGCCCGGCTTCGCGAGCGATCCGCGCGTCGATCGCTACGTGCTGCCGCTCGAATCCGCCGACCCGCGGGTCCACGACGCGCAGCGCCGCGCGCCAGGGGGCGCGAGCCATCACGCGCTCGTGCTCGAGCGCCTCGAAGCGCTCGTCGCGAGCGGTAAAGAGGTGACGATCTCGACAGTGGTCACGCGGACGACGGCGGCGGGGGTTGCCGCGCTTTCGGTGCTGCTCGACGCCTTCCAGCGGCGCGGATTGGCGCTGCACGCGTGGCAAGTCTACCGCTTCGTCGCGATCGGCCGGGGTGGCCGCGACGCCGCCGGAGCGCTCGCGATCGACGGGCCGACGTGGCGGCGCGCGCTCGCGGCCGCGCGCTCCGGGCTGCGCGGCGCGCCGGTCTACGCGCGCGGCGACATCATGCGCTCGCGCTCGGTCTTCTATCTGTGGCGCGAGAGTGGGCGCGTGAGGATCTGCGCCTCGTGAGCGAGGCGGCGGCGCGGCGCGCGTTCGAGTTCGCGCGCGACGCTCGC
>CAZPJJ010000168.1:0-8429 GCA_964586535.1 uncultured Acidobacteriota bacterium
TAGCTTCGGAGGCCGGTGCGAGCGGCGGACGCACGCGGTCGGAACCGACGCCGAGCAGCGCGAGCGCGGCCTTGGCGGGCACGGGGTTGGTCTCGACGAAGATCGCGCGGCCCACTTCGAGCAGCCGGTAGTGCTCGGCAAGCGCGCCCTTCACGTCACCCGCGAGTGCCCGCTCGACCATCGTCGAGAAGCCGCGCGGATCGACGTTGGAGAGCACCGAGATCACGCCGTCGCCGCCCATGAGGGTCATGGCGCAGGTGAGGTCGTCCTCGCCCGAGAGTACCGAGAAGCCCGGCTTGCGATCGCGGATGATCGTCATCGCCTGGCCGAGATTACCCGAGGCCTCTTTGACGGCGACGACGCGCGGGTGTTCGGCGATGCGCAGCACGAGGTCCGGCAGCGCGTTGAGACCCGTGCGCCCGGGCACGTTGTAGACGACGACGGGCAGCCCGCCTTCGTCGGCGATCGCGTGGAAGTGCGCGGTGAGGCCGTCCGGATTGGGCTTGTTGTAGTAGGGCGTCACGACGAGCGCCGCGTCGGCGCCCAGGTCGCGTGCGCGCTTGGTGCGTTCGATCGACTGCTTCGTGTTGTTCGTGCCGGTGCCGGGAACGACGGGGATCTTTCCGCCGGCGAGCTTGACCGTCGCACCGACGACGGCCGCCCACTCGGCATCGTCGAGCGCCGGCGTCTCGCCGGTCGTGCCGCAGGGCACGAGGCCATGCACGCCGCCTTCCATCTGACGGCGCACGAGCGCCTCGAACGCGGGCATGTCGACCGCGCCGTCGCTGGTGAACGGGGTGACGAGCGCGGTCAGGACGCCGCGCAGCCGGACTTCACTCATGGTGCTTTCCTCCGAATCCGCTCGTCGCGACGAGCGCGTCGATCATGTCGTCGAGCGTGTGGACGCCGGGATGGGCGACGAGCCACTCGGCCGCCGCCACCGCGCCCGCGGCGAAGACACCCCGGTCGCGGACGCGATGGACCAATTCGACCGTCTCGCCGGGACCGTCCCAGCCGAGCAGGTGCGTGCCGGGAATCGCGCCGGCGCGCACCCACGCGACGGGCACGAGCTCGGCGGGAATCGCCCCATCGGCGGGCGCGACGCCGTAGTTGGTCTTGCCGGCGGTGCGAGCGACGAGAATCTCGGCGAGGCGCTTGGCCGTCCCCGAGGGCGCGTCGCGTTTAGCGGCGTGGTGTTCTTCGATGAGGTAGGGCTCGAACTCGCCGGCGGCGGAGAGCCACGCCGCGGCGCGCTCGGCGATGCGAAAGACGATCTGCATGCCGAGCGAATAATTCGGCGCGTGCAGGAAGGACGCGCCGCGCGCCTTGGCCTGGGCGCGCGCGAAATCGAGTTCTTCGTTCCAGCCGGTCGTGCCCGAGACGACCGCGACCCCGAGGTCGAAGAGCGCGGCGCAGGTGCGCGGGGCCTCCTCGGCCGTCGTGAATTCGAAGGCGACCCGCGCCCCGGCGAGCGTCGAGGTGCCGACGTGGGTGGCGTCCGCGCCCGAGGCGGGATTGCTGTCGATGCGCGCGACGACGCGGTGCCCGCGGCGTGTCGCGGCCTCCTCGAGCGCGCGGCCCATCTTGCCGTAGCCGATGACGGCGACGTCGAGCGCGGTCTGCGCGTGACTCATGACGTGCCTCCCGATTCTTCGATCAGGCGGCGATGAAGCGCTCGCACGAGCTGCGGCATGTCGTCGCGCTCGACGAGGACGCCGATCGCCGTCCCGCGAGGTTGTTGAAAGAGCCGCAGGCAGCGAAAGTCCGCGGCGATCTCGAGCACGCGCGCCCAGGAGAGTACGTCCGCGACGAGCTTCTCGCCGACGACGGAGACGGCCGCGAGGTCGCCGCGAACGGAGACCGGTCCTTGCCGGCCGAGCCACTCGATCGCGCGCGGGAGATTTTCTCCATCGACGAGCGCGGTCTCGAGTCCGACCGGACCGAAGGCGAGATGGAAAGGCGACGCGCCCAGTTCCTCGAGACGCGCAACGACGTCGCCGATGAAGCCGCGGCCGCGCAGCCGTTCGGGCGCGCGGAGCGTGGCGAGCGCGAGCCCGCCCATCGAGACGATCGCGCGCGCGCCGGGGGCGCCCTCGCCGGAAGGTCCGATGGCGGTCCCGGAACGCTCGGGAGCGAGGCTGTTGCGGATGATCACGGGAAGGCCGCCCTGGATCGCGGGATCGATCGAGGCCGGATGGAGCACCTTCGCGCCGAAGGCCGCGAACTCGGCGGCCTCGCGGAAGGTAACGCGATCGACCAGCCTCGCCTGTGGAACCTGGCGCGGGTCGGCGGTCATCATGCCGTCGACGTCGGTCCAGATCTCGACGGCGTTCGCCTGCAGCGCGAGGCCGATGAAGGACGCCGAGAGATCCGATCCGCCGCGTCCGAGCGTCGTGGGCACGCCGTCCTCGGTGGCGCCGAGATAGCCACCCAGGACCGGTACCGCTCCTTCACGGACCAGCGGCATGACGCGCTGGCCGGCACGCGCACGGGTCTCTTCGAGATCGGGGCGCGCGGCGCCGAAGGTCGCGTCCGTCACGACGACGTCGCGCGCGTCGACGTGACGCGCATCGACGCCCGCGCGGGCGAGCGCGGCGACGAGCAACTCTTGAGCGAGCAGTTCGCCGAAGCCGAGCACGGCGTCGCGCGAGCGCGGCGTCGTCGCGCCGATCAGCCGGATGCCGCGCAGGAGGACGCGCAGCTCGCGCAGCCGGCCCTCGAGGCGCTCGACGAGATCCGCCGATTGGGGCGCGACGATGTCCGCGACCTCGCGATGACGCGCGCGCAGTGCATCGCAACCGGCGTCGAGGGCATCGCGATCGCCGGAGAGCGCGACGTCGTGGAGGCGCGTCAACTCGTTCGTCACGCCCGCCATTGCAGACGTGACGACGACGGGCGCTTCGACGCGGCGCGCGGCGACGATGGCCGCGGTACCGAGCATGCGCTCGGCGCCGGCGACCGACGTACCGCCGAACTTCATCACGATCACGGCGCGTCCTCGATCATCGCCTCGCCCTCATGCGGGAGCGGCGTCGAGACGGCGGGACTTCGCGGCGCTCATGGCGTGCGGCCCGTCGCCGCCAACCATTCGGCGATCAGCAGCGTGCCGCCCGCGGCACCGCGCACCGTGTTGTGGCCCAGAACCTCGAAGCGCAGGCCCAGCACGGGACACGGGCGAATCCGGCCGACCACGGCGCTCATGCCGCCGCCCGTCTCGCGGTCGAGGCGCGGTTGCGGGCGATGCGGGACGTCGACGACGACGACGGGGTGTGCCGGCGCGGAGGGCAAGCCGAGTTCCTGCGGAGTGCCGCGGAACTCGCGGAGGATCTGTGCCGCGTCGGCGGGCGTGAGCGGCGTGTCGGTCTCGAGGCTCACGGCCAGCAGGTGGCCGTCTTGGACGGGCACGCGGTGCGTGTGCGAAGAAACGACGAGCGGCGCCGGATCAATGTGGTCGCCGGCGAGCGTGCCGAGGATCTTCTGCGGCTCGTGCTCGAGCTTGTCCTCTTCGCCGCCGATCTCGGGGATGACGTTGTCGATGAGATCGAGCGACGCGACGCCCGGATAGCCGGCGCCGGACGCCGCCTGGAGCGTCGTGACGACGATGCGCCGGACTCCCGCCGCGCGGTGGAGCGGGGCGAGCGCGAGCGTCAGCGCGATGACGGAGCAGTTGGGGTTGGTGGCGATGCCGCCCTTCCAACCGCGGTGCGCCCGCTGAACATCGATCAGTGCCAAGTGATCGGCGTTCGCCTCGGGTACGACGAGCGGGACGTCGGCGTCCATCCGGTACGAGCGCGCGTTGCTGACCACGACGCGCCCGGCGGCCGCGAACGCGCCCTCGACATCCCGTGCAACCGACGCGTCGAGCGCCGAGAACACCACCGGAGCCTGCACGGCGTCCGGATCGCACGGCTTCACGACGAGGCGGTTCGCTTCGGCCGGTGCTTCGCCGGGCAGGCGCCACGGCGCGGCTTCGGCGTAGAGTCGCCCAGCGCTTCGATCGGACGCCGCGAGTTCGACGAGCTCGAATTGCGGATGGCCGGCCAGACGCGCCACCATCCGCTGTCCGACCAGCCCGGTCGCGCCCAGCACGGCGACGGGGATGCGTGCACTCTTCTTCACCAACGGCGTTCACTCCGCGAGACGCGGATCATAGCATCCACCCCCCTGGGGACAGTCGACTTAGAGGGACAGTCGACTTAGGGTGCCTGTCCCCCTAAGTCGACTGTCCCCATCGAGGGGTGCGGAGAGAGGAGCGGGATGAGAGCGGTGGTGTTCGATCTGGACGGGACGCTCGTCGATTCGTACGACGCGATCGCCGATTCGCTCTCGTGGGCGCGGGCCGCGCGCGGGCTGCCGCCGATGTCGGGCGACGAAGTGCGCTACGAAGTCGGCCACGGGCTCGAGTCGCTCATCGAGAAGCACGTCGGCCCGGACGACGTGAGCGGTGGCGTCGCGCGCTTTCGCGAGCGGTATCGCGAGATCTTCCTGCAGCGGACGGTCGCGCTGCCCGGCGTGCCGGAGATACCCGCGGCGCTCGCCGCGCGCGGACTCGCGCTGGGAGTCGCGTCGAACAAGCCCGAGGCGTTCCTCACGCCGATCCTCGCCGCCGTCGGGCTCGGCGATGTCGTGCGCGTCGCGTTGGGACCGGCGCCGGACCGCCCAGCCAAGCCGGATCCCGCGATCCTCCTCGCCGTCCTCGAGCGCCTCGGCGTTCCTCCCGGCGCCGCCCTCTACATCGGTGACATGCCGCTCGACGCCGAGACCGCCCGACGCGCCGGATGCCGGGCGGTCCTGGTGGAAGGCGGGTCCGCCCTGCCCTCGGAGCTGCGCGCGGTCGCCGGGGCGCGCGTCCTGGGGTCGCTCCGGGAGGTGCCGGTTCTGCTCGCTGACCTCGGCGCGGGCTGATCGCCGCTCTCGGCACCGGTCGTTCCCACATAGCAGCCGTCGGCTCCTGTCCCGGGTCAAATCGTCTCCGCGGCCTCTTGACCGGCGGACCGGGGCTGTCGTACAAGGGTTTTGGCTGACGCCCATCGCGAAAGGAGGCCTCGATGTCAAGGAAGATTCGGGAGGTCTCGCTCGTCGGCGCTGTCCTCCTCACGGCGCTGATTGCTCTCCCCGCCCTCGCCGGCAGCGACTCGTCCCCCGCGCTCACTGCCCCGCGAGATGTGTCCATCACGTCGTTCGAGTCGCCGCGTGGCCCCGGAGCGGTCTGGTATTGGATCGTTCCACGGGAAGGTGCCGGGCCGTCCGAGATCATCCCCCCGCCCAACGTGAGGCCGGTGCCGAAGAACCAGTCGGCCAAAGCGTTGCCCACGGGCGTGTCGGATTCCGCGAAGGCCGGCGGATCCTCGGGAGGAGCCGCGGCGGTCTCCGGCGCAAGTCGGTCGCTTATCGGTCTCGCGAGTGGAGGTTCTCTCTCGGAGATGCCTCGCTCTCGCGATATCCGCGCCGAACTCGAGGATGTGCGGGCGGCGCTCGGCGACTGACGAGACTCTTGGAGAAGAGCGAGGCCGAGTGATTCGGCACGACGGCCGCCCTCCGGGGCGGCCGTTTTTCTCGTCCTCTCTCAGCGCGGCGCTCGATAGCGCAGCGACGTCTCGATCACCTCGATCGCGAGGCTCCATTCGCTCTCGACCTGCGTCTCGCCGCGCACGGCCACGATGCGGTACGCAGCGGCGGACGCGTGGTCCTTGGGCACGAGTAGCCACACTCGCCGTTCGCGACCCTCCTCGGGAGCGAGTTCCGCGGTGACGCACCGCGCGTCGCGCCCCTTGCGGCGCTCCACCCACTCGCCCCGGGCAGGCCCGAGCAACGCTTCCACTTGCCGCCGCCGCGCCTCGAGCGTCGCCGCGTCGCCCGGCGCCAGGCGCTCGAGAATCACGCGGCTTCCGCTCGCGTCGCGCATCGTCACGGGAAAGCCGTCCGCCGAATAGCCGCTCATGCTGACGCGGTAGCCCCGCGGCGTCGCGAGCGAAAGGTCGCCCGAATCGAGCAGCCCCTCGCGCGGATCCGTCCGCGAACTCGCGTCGAGCTTGCGATACGCGATCCCCTGGCGCGCCGAAAGGTCGACGGGCGGCGGGGGCGGCTCCGCTTCGGCCCGCCGCAGCGTCACGGCGATCCAGTGCAACGCGAGGCTCCGATGGCCCTCCGCGGCGGGCAGCGCGACGACGATGCGATCGTCGCCGTGCGTGAGTTCGTGCACGATCCACTCGCCACGGAAGGCGTTGCCTTGAAATCGAGCCACCGTGCCCGCGGCGCCGGTCCGCGCTCGCGCAAGGCTGGGACCGAGATCCGCGGAAGCGCGGAAGCGCGCCTTCGGATCCGAGCGCGGCGCGAGCCTCGCCGCGATGCCGCCGCTTCCCGTCTCGTCCGCCTCTCCGCGATGAACGTCCACCGTCCCCGCGAAACGCTCGTCGCCGATGCGCACGCGAAGGCCCTCTTGATCGACGAACGCGCCGCGCAACCAGAGGGCCGTCGCCTGCGCGGCATTCTCGTCGGCAAAACCCGGCTCGATCCGCGCGACGACCAGGCCCGGCGGCACGTCGATGCGGAGATCGTCGGCGACCGGCTGTGTGAGCCACGGATCGCGGCGCTCGTCGTGAGTCCGGGCGGCGCGCCAGGCCGCGGGCATCGGCAGCGCGAGTCCGTCCCGGCGCGGCTCGCGTGCGTCGCTCGCACCGCTCGTCCCCGCCGCCTCGCGTGGCACGATCGCCGCGATCGCCTCCTCGAGCGCGGCGCGGCTCGCCGTACGGCACGCGTCGCCGCACCCCGCGCCTCCCCAGACGCCGATCGCGACGATCGTCGGGCTCTTGTCGTCCGACCCCAAGAGCGCCGCGAGAGCGGGAGCGCGCCCTTCCGCCCCGGCGTCGATTTCCATGTCGAGAACGCGGCACGAGAAGCGGATCTCGCCGGCGCACGCCCTCCACGACGCTCCCGTCGTCGCCGAAACGTCCGCGAACGCTCGCGCCAGCGTGAGTTCGGGCGGCTCGTCCGCGACCGGCTCCCACGCGTAGAGCGCGAGTTGCGTATCGCCTGGGAATCTGCGGAGCAAGAGACCCGGCGGAAGGCCGCGGACCGTCTCCACGCCGAGAGCAGCCCACGACCGATCGAGTGCCACCGAGCCGCCCGGCCACTCGTGACGCCGCGGCTGGTCGAGCCGCAGAGCGTGCTCGAGCGTGCGACGCGCCGCCGCCTCATCCTGGCCATCGGCGAGCGCCTCGTGGGCGAAGAGCGCGAGGCTCATGATCTCGTCTTCGCTCGCCAGCCCCGCCTCGCGCGCGAGCGCCGCGCCGAGTTCCAGCGCGAGCCCGCGGAGTTCTTCGGCGCGCGCGAGCGCGTCGCGTGCGGCGGCGCGCGAGGCCTCGTCGCCCGCGGCCTCGAGCGCCCCGGCTGCCGCGACGAGTAGCCCCGAGGCACGGTAGTCCTCACCGATGCGTGCGTAGATCGGCGCGGGCGCGGCCCCGAGTTCGAGCGCGCGCTCCTCCCAGAAAATCGCCAGCAGCCGATCGCCGCGCTCGCGGCGCGCGCGTGCCGCGGCAACGAAGGCCTCCGCTGCCGCCTGACTTTCGATTGCGGCAATCTCATCGTCGAGTAACCCGACTGCTCCTGAGAGCGACGTCTCGCACGCGGTCTCGAGCGCCATGCGCAGGTTCTTCGCCGCATTTGGATCGTCGGGAGCGAGCCGGCGCGCGACCGTCGCCGCCGCTCGCGCGTCGCGCGGCAAACACGCCTCGATCAGCGCGGCGCTGTAGTTCGTCCAGGCCGCACCGAGCAGCGGATCGTGGACGATCGCGAGCGCCAGATCGCGCGTCGCGTCGACAATGCGGGACTCGCGTACCGCCGCGGTACCTTTGTGCGCCTGCTCGATCGCAACGAGGCGACCGAGATGCGGCACGTCCGCGAGCGGCACGAAGGCGCTATCCGCGGAGGCGATCGCCACGGCGGGAGAAGAGGCTTCGGTATCGACGGCGGCGGCGGGCGCGGCGAGCAGACTCGCGAGCAAAGTGGCGAGCGCGATCGCGGGGCGATCCCGGCGCCGCGCGCTCACGGCGCTCCGCCCCACTCGCGCAGCCGCGCGAGGACTTCCTCGGCGGTGGCTTCCGGACCGCGGGGACAGGGCAGATCGAGTCGCTTCGCGGCGGGAATCTCGTCGGCTGATTCCGCCGAGCGGCGCGCCTCGCGGTGCGCCTCGGGAATCTCGTCGAAGGCGCGTTTGCCGAGACGCGCGGCGATCTCTTCATCGCTCGCATGCACCTCGACATAGAGCGCCGGCAAGCCCGCGCTCCGGGCGGCTTCGAGCAAGGCCTCGCGGTGCTCGCGCTCGAAGAAGTTCGCGACGACGAGCGCGGTCTCTCCGGCGGCGAGACGCTCACGGACCTGCCGCGACAGCGCCTGGTGCGTCGCCGTCGTCATCGCTTCGGAATACGCGG
>CAZPJJ010000169.1:0-8403 GCA_964586535.1 uncultured Acidobacteriota bacterium
ATACGCGCCGGGGCGTTGGCCGCGGACTGCGTCGCGCCCGTCGCGGGCGGCGTCGTGCGCGGCGCGGGGGTCGTGCGTGGCTCGCTCGTGCGGGGCGCGGCTGCCTGCTGCTCGGGACGCTCGGCGGGTTGGGCGGGCCGATCCGTCGGACGGGCATTGGTGGCTGCCGCATCGACGGCCGTTGCGGCCGAGGGCATCGCGGGAGCGGTCGTCGTCGGTGTCGCCGCGGCACGTTGCGCCGGGGCGCCGGCGCCTTCGCCCCGCGCGCGTTGCGTGGCCGCGCTCTCGCTCGCGGCGCCTTCACTGGAGGCGCCTTCACTTGCCGCGATGTCCGCCGACGACTGCTCCGCGGGCAGCGGATCCGCGCCTTCGCCCTGGATGCTCGCGCCCGGCACCGGCGCCATCGGGCGCACGCCTTCGGCGTCATCGGTTCCGCCCACGAACAAATAAGCAGCGCCCGCCACCGCCAGGATCGTCGCGAATCCGGCGATGGCAGCGACGAGCATCGACTTCTTCGGCGCGGGCGGCGCCTCGATTTCGGTCGCGGCGGCCAAACTCGGCGTCTTCACCGCCGCGGCGGCGGGCTTCGTCGGAGCGACCGCTACCGGGATCACAGGTTCGACTTTGATTGCCGCCGGCGCGGAGGGCGCGGGCGCGGGAGCGGGCGCGACTCGCACGGGCTGCGATCCCGCACTCTTGACCGCGGGCTGTGGGCCGGTGGGCGGCGCACTTGGCTGCGACACGCGACCTGAAGTGCCGGTCGTGCGCGCGGGGGCGGGGGGAGTCATGGCCTCGGCGAGCGACACGGCTCCGCCGGGAGTCCCCTCCGCGGGCATCGAGCCGTCGAGCCCGGACATGGCGCCTGCGAGCGACGAGTAGTCCTCGCGAGCCGGGGTCACGGGCCCCGAGTGGCGCTGAGCGAGCGCTTCGTCGACGGGCGGCGGTCCGCTCGCCTCCACCTCTTCGAGCTCCAACGGTGCCGACACATGAGCCGCCGGGCGCGGCGGCTCGGCGACCGCTGCGGCGTGCGAGCCGGTCGTTCCGCTCTTCTTCACTTGCGCGTCGGGCTCGGGGAACGAGCCGCTCGTCGAGCCGCCGCCGAGTCCGGCGAGGTCCGAGAACGCGTCGTCGATCATGCGCTCGAGATCGTCATCGTTCTTCACGTCGCGATCGAGATCCGGCACCGAGGCGCGCGGGCCCGTTCCGCCGGGGCGTCCCAAGGACGAAGGCGCGGGCGTGGCCGAAGGCGGGTTCGCCGAAAGGCGCGGCCCCGACGATGGAATTCCCCCGGAGACGCCGCCGCGCGACGAAGGCAGCGGCGCAACGCGCTGCCCGCCGGTCGTGCGGACCGGCCCCGACGTGCGCGGCGGAGCCGCGGGCTGCGAGCCCGTCGTCCGCACGCCGCCCGTCACGACCGGCTGCGAGCCGGAGATTCGCGAACCACCCGTGATCGAAGGAGGTGCGGGAAGGTTGAGCGGATGCGGCTCGGGACCCATTTCGAGCAGGCGATCGAGCGCGGGCACGACAAGGTCGTCCTGCGAGGGACGCTCGAGGAAGAGATCGGCGCCGACCGACTTCGCGAGGCTCTTGTAGCGCGGTCCGCGCAGCAGGCGCGACGCGAGGATGACGCGCGGCACGACACCATAAAGGCCGCGTTTGAACGCGCGGCAGAGCTCGAAGCCATCCTTGCCGGGCAGCATCGGCTCGATGAGCACCACGGTGGGCGGCGAGGTGACGAGGATCTCTTCGAGTTCCTCGGCCGACGACGCCGCGATCACGCGGTATTCGTTCTGCTCGAGCCAGGCTCGCGTCGCGGTGACGCGGCGGGGTTCGAAGTCGACGACAAGCACCGTTTTCTTGGAGGTCATGGGCATCTCCCCACACGTGGCGGGGTTCCCCGGGAACATAGGTTTCGGGGCGCCTTCCGATCAACACGAGCTTTTGCGGACGCGGGAAAGCCCGCGCGGGGCGACGTGGCCCGAGGCGGATGTCCGCGCCGCGGGGAGGACGGCCAGGAACGGTCACCGGGCGGAAATCGCCCTGTTTCGGAACAGCCGACGAATAACTGGAATTGCTGAATGGTTCATGACTCGGAGGCATTGCTCGGATGTGACGACCGGCGTATCACGGCGCTGTTAGACAGACCGCAGGGCTGGGCACGAGCCGGATCGGCCGCCCCGCGGTGGTAGGTGCGGCGCATTACTCCGCGCGACCTCACCTCTGACAATGCGCCGTGGTTGCCCCCCCGGGCGGCCAGACGGATCGCTCCGTTTGGACGATCTGTCTCGTGAGCGCGAGCGTGGTTCGAGGAGAGAGCGAGCCGCGCGCGCTGAATCGCCGCGCAATGGGGCGTAGCGTTCGCCGGCCCCGGTCCTCAGCGCCGAGTGTCCACGGCGAGAGGAAGAGGGGCGTCCACATGAAGATGAGGAAGGGGGCGATCGCGCTCACGGCGATCGTCGCGATCGCATTCTTGGCGATCGCACTGACCACCACGATGGGAGCACCTGGACGCGGAACGGGGATCACCTACGTCCCCGAAGAGATCCTGCTCAAGTTCCGCAGCGATGCGTCGATCGACGATCGCGTGCACATCCGCGCGGCTCTCGGAGCCACGCCGCTGCGCACCTTCGCCTCGAGCGCCGAGCATTGGCGCCTCGGGCCGGGCGTCTCGGTCGAAGAGGCCATCGAAAGGCTCGAATCGTCGACGCTCGTCGCCTACGCCGAGCCCAACTACATCGTCGAACTCGATGTCATTCCCGATGACGCTCGGCTCGCCGAGCTGTGGGGAATGATCAATGACGGGCAGACGGGCGGCACACCCGACGCGGACATCGACGCCGACCTGGCGTGGGGCGTCTCGACGGGCAGCCCGACGGTCGTCGTCGGCGTCATCGACACCGGCATCGACTACAACCACCCCGACCTCGCCGCGAACATCTACACCAATCCCAACGAAATCCCAGGCAACGGCATCGACGACGACGGCAACGGCTACGTCGACGACGTTCGCGGCTGGGACTGGGTGAACGACGACAACGATCCCTTCGACGACAACGGCCACGGAACGCACTGCTCGGGCACGATCACCGGCATCGGCAACAACGGGATCGGCGTCGCGGGCGTCGCGTGGAACGTGAAGGTCGTGCCGCTGAAGTTCTTGAGCGGCGGCGGTTCGGGATCGACCGCGGACGCCGTGCTCGCGGTCGACTACGCTACCGCGCTCGGCGTCGACCTGACGAGCAACTCGTGGGGCGGCGGCGGCTACTCGCAGACGCTCTATGACGCGATCGCGCGGGCGAACGCCGCGGACATCGCCTTCGTGGCGGCGGCGGGCAACAACGGCACCAACAACGACACCAACCCGCACTACCCCTCGAACTACGACCTGCCGAACGTGATCTCGGTGGCCGCGACCGACCACAACGACGCCAAGGCGTCGTTCTCGAACTACGGTCTGGTCTCGGTCGACCTCGGCGCGCCGGGCGCGAACATTCTCTCGACGTTGCCCGGCAACTCCTACGGTCAGCTGTCGGGCACCTCGATGGCGACGCCGCACGTCGCCGGCACGATGGCGCTGATCCGTTCGGTCTCCCCGAACATCCCCGTCGCGCAGGCCAAGCAGGTGCTGCTCAACTCCACCGACCAGATCGCCTCGATGCAGGGCATCGTCTCGAGCAACGGCCGCCTCAACGCGTTCTTCGCGATCGCCGAGCCGGACGACGTGCCGCCGGGGCAGATCGACGATCTCGCCGCCGCGGATCCGGGCTCGAACACGATGGGCCTGACGTGGACCGCCACCGGCGACGACGGCGCCGTCGGCACCGCGACCGACTACGACGTGCGCTACTCGATCGCGCCGATCGATGAAACGACCTGGGACGCGGCGACGCGCGCGACCGGCGTGCCCGAGCCGCTCGAAGCGGGTCAGGCGCAGGCGATGGAAGTCGCCGGCCTCGACGCCGACACGATGTACTACTTCGCGATCAAGGCGAAGGACGAATGGGGCAACGCCGGCCCGATCAGCAACGTCGCGCAGGCGATGACACTGCCGCCGCCGACGGGCGCCGTGGATCCCACGTCGGTCGAAGACGACCTCTTCACCGGCGAGCAGTCGGATCACATCGTGACGCTCAGCAACGAGGGCGTCGGCACGCTCGACTGGGTCGTTCCGCCGCCTTACGTCGGCGAGCCCGACGTCGGCGTGCAGGAATCGCTCGAACTCGGCAAGGACGACCCGGATCCGCGCGAGAACTCGCCGATCACCGAGGCGAGCGGCGGACCGGATACCTTCGGCTACCGCTGGGTCGACAGCGACGATCCGGGCGGCCCGACCTTCGCGTGGCAGGACATCTCGCAGACGGGCACGCCGATCTCGCTCACGGGCGACGACTCGACGAGCGGGCCGATCGACATCGGCTTCAACTTCCCGTACTACGGCACGTTCTTCGACACGCTGCGCATCTGCACCAACGGCTGGATCTCGTTCACGAGCACGTCGACGGCCTACGGCAACCAGCCGCTGCCGACGACCGGCGCGCCCGAGAACATGATCGCGCCCTTCTGGGACGACCTGAATCCCAAGAACATCAGCCGCACCTACTTCCAGAACTTCGGCAGCACCGCGATCGTGCAGTGGCAGGGGATCGAGCGCTACAGCGGCGAGGGCGCGTACACCTTCCAGGTGATCCTCGACGCGTCGGGCGTGATCACGTTCCAGTACCTGACGCTGGCCGGCACGGTGCAGGACGCCACGGTCGGCATGCAGGACGCCTCGAAGACCGACGGCCTGCAGATCGCCTTCAACCAGGCCTACCTGCACGACGGACTCGCCGTGCGCATCGCGGCCACGCCGCAGTGGCTGACCGCCTCGCCGACCTCCGGCCGCCTGCGCGCCGGTGAGTCGATCCCGATCACCGTGCACATGGACGCCTCCGGTCTCGACGGCGGCACCTATCCCGGCGCGGTGAACATCCAGACCAACGACCCGATCAACCCGGTGCTCGTCGTCGACGCCACGCTGCGCGTCACGGGCGCGCCGGATGCACGCGTGCAGCCGGAGTCGCTCGCCTACGGCGACGTCTTCCTCGGCGAGCCCTACACGCAAGAACTGATCGTCGCCAACGACGGCACCGACGTGCTGCACGTCACGGACGTCCTGGGCAGCAGCCCCGAGCTCGTCGCGACGCCCAACGTCTTCGGCGTGCCGCCGAAGTCCTCGCAGGTCGTCACGGTGACCTGGACCTCGACCGTGCTCGGGCCCTTCGAAGGATCGGTGACCGTCGTCAGCAACGACGCCGCCGAGCCCGAGATCGTCGTGCCCGTCACCGGCAACGCGGTTCCCGCGCCGGTGATGATCGTCGACCCGAGCTCCTTCGACGAAACGCTCTATTCCGGCCAGAACGTGACCCGCGTGATGACCGTCACCAACACCGGCGGCTCGGATCTCATCGTCGACGCGGCGGCGGATCTGGGCGACGGCGTGCTGATCACGGCTCCGAGCGAAGGCACCGACGGCGCCGGCGGACCGGACGACTTCGGCTATCGCTGGAAGGACAGCGACGAGCCGGGCGGCCCGGCCTACGACTTCGTCGACATCAGCACCACGGGAACGCAGATCACGTTCACGTCGTCGGACGATTCGCTCTCGCAGGCGATCGACATGGGAATGACCTTCCCGTTCTACGGCGCGAACTTCTCGTCGCTGAAGGTCTCGACCAACGGCTGGCTGACCTTCGACACGACCGACACGCTCAACCGCCTCTCGAACAGCAACCTGCCCTCGACCTCGGGCGCCAAGAACATGGTCGCGCTCTTCTGGGACGACCTGCACCTGCGCACGGGCAACGTGAAGTACCAACTCGACGGCAACCGCTTCATCGTCCAGTACACCAACGTCGAGAAGTACAGCCCCTCGGGCAATCCGCTCACCTTCCAGGTGCAGCTCTACAGCAACGGCAAGGTCGTGCTGGTCTACCGCACGATGGGCGGCACCTTGAACTCGGCGACGATCGGCGTGCAGGACGGCACGCGGACGATCGGCCTGCCGGTCAACTACAACGCGAACTACGTGCACAGCGAGATGGCCGTGCAGATCAGCCGCACACCGGACTGGCTGCAGGTCACCCCGGCGAACGCCGTGGTGCCTCCGGGCGAGAGCTTCGACTTCGACGTGACCTTCGACGCGATGGGCCGCAACGGCGGCGTGCTCGAGGGCGCGGTCGTGCTGCTCACGAACATCCCGACTCAAGCCGAAGAGCGCGTGCCCGCGAGGCTGACGGTGATCGGTGCGCCGATCGTCGACATCATCCCCGCGAGCTACGACTACGGCCCGCGCTTCACGGGCTTCTCGCACCTCACGACGTTCCAGGTGGTCAACAACGGCACCGACGTGCTCAACGTCAGCGAGGTCTACTCCGACGATCCCACGCTTCTCGTCGAAGACCCCGTCGGCGGCGAGAACCAGGGCCAGGCCGCCTTCCCGCTGCCTCCGGGCGGATCGCGCCTCTTCAACCTGCGCTGGGTGCCCACCGCCCCGATGACGCTCGACACGCTCGTGCACGTCATCTCCGACGACCCGGCCACACCCGACAAGACGATGCCCGTCACGGGCGTCGCGGCCCCGCCGCCCGTGGCGGCTTGGTCGCCCGGCTCGTTCACCGAGACGCTGAACGTCGGCGACGTCGTGCACCGGCCGCTGCGCCTCGAGAACAACGGCGGCTCCGACCTCGTCTTCGGCGCGGCCGTCGCGCTCAACAGCGGCGCCACCGTCCCGGTCTACGAGTCGCTCGAACTGAAGAAGGACGAACTCGATCCGCGCGAAGGCGTGCTGGGCATCGGCGGACCGGACGTCTATGGCTACCGCTGGCGCGACTCGGACCAGGAGGGCGGACCCGCCTTCGACTGGTTCGACATTCGTGACATCGGCACTCCCATCGCCGGCCTCGACGGCGACGACGAGAGCTCGAGCCCGATCGCGATCGGCTTCGACTTCCCGTTCTACGGCACGACGTTCAGCGAAGTGCGCGTGAAGACGAACGGCTTCGTGTCCTTCACCGACACCGCGACCAGCCTCACGAACAACCCGCTGCCCAGCTCGGGCTCTCCCGCGAACCTGCTGGCCGTCTTCTGGGACGACCTGCATTTCCGCGGCGTCGAGCGCGCGCGCACCTACAACGACGGCGAGAAGTTCATCATCCAGTTCACCGAGGTCGATCGGTACTCGGCGGCCACGCCGTCGAAGCTGACCTACCAAGTGCTGCTCTACCCGAGCGGACGCATCGTCTATCAGTACCTGACGATGGACTCGGCCGAGCTCGCCTCGTCGACGGTCGGCATCCAGAACGCCACCAAGACCGACGGACTCACCGTCGCCTTCAACACCGCTTACCTGCACGACAACCTGGCCGTGCAGTTCGAGCCGCCGGTCCTCTGGCCGTCGGTCACGCCTTCCTCGGGCGTCGTGCCTCCGGGCGGATTCATCGATCTCGACGTCACCATCGACGCTCGCGGCCTCAACGGCGGCGAGTACCACTCGGTGATCGAGCTCGAGACCAACGACCCGGCCAATGCGCTCATCGACGTGCCGGTAGACGTCACCGTCATCGGCGCCCCGAACGTCGAGGCGCAGCCCACGTCGCTGCTCTTCCCGACGACCTTCGTCGGCCTCAGCAGCAGCCAGCCGCTGACGATCACCAACTCGGGAACGGACGATCTGACGATCACCGGCCTCGAAGTCGCGGGCGAGTACGCCATCAACCATGTCACGCTGCCCGTGACCCTCGACGTCGGCGGCAAGCTGAACCTCACCGTGACCTTCTTCCCGCTCGACGAAGGTCTGCGGCTCGGCTCGCTGACGATCGCCAGCGACGATCCCGTCGATCCCATGCTCGTCGTGCCCTTCCAGGGCGACGCGCTCATTCCTCCGGAGATCCATGTCACGCCGGAGGAGATCCGCACCGCGCTACCCCCGGGCGGCAGCCGCCACAAGACGCTGACGATCCGCAACGCCGGCGGCAGCGACCTCAACTGGAACGGCGGCACCTCGATCATCTCCGCCGAGGCGGTGGTCGAGCCCGGCACCTTCATCGAACTCGAGAAGGAAGAGAGCGATCCGCGTGAAGGCACGCTCGGCTCGGGTGGCCCGGACTTCTACGGCAATAGTTGGATCGATTCCGACGAGCCCGGCGGCCCCGCCGTCGACTTCTTCGACATCTCGACGATCGGCACGCAGATCACGCTCACGGGCGACGACGCCACGGCGCGGGATCTGGCCATCGGGTTCGAGTTCCCGTTCTACGGCAACGCGTTCACGACCGTGAACGTCTGCACCAACGGCTGGCTCTCGTTCACCTCGACGCGCACGTCCTACAGCAACCAGCCGCTGCCCAACACCGGAACGACCGT
>CAZPJJ010000170.1:0-8390 GCA_964586535.1 uncultured Acidobacteriota bacterium
GCGGAAGCGGTCGGGCCACTGCCCGGCGATCCAGTTGATCATGTACCCGCCGTAGCTCGCGCCGAGCGCGGCGACGCGGTCGCCGTCCAAGAACGGGTATTTCTCGATCGCCGCGGCAAGGCCGAGCTTCAGGTCTTCGAGCGGCTTGCCGCCCCAGTCGCTGCGAATCGCGTCGGTGAAGGCCTGGCCGTAGCCCGTCGAGCCGTGGAAGTCGATCATCACCGCCGCGTAGCCGCGTCCGGCGTAGGCCTGCGGGTTCCAGCGGTAGTGGAAATGATTGCCGAACGAACCCTGCGGGCCGCCGTGAATGAGAAACGCGACGGGGTACTTCTGCGCGGGATCGAAGTCCGCGGGTTTGACCAGGTAGCCGTAGACCTTGTGCCCGTTGGCCCCCGCGAACGAAAATTGCTCGAACTCACCCATGCGCGCCTTGGACAGGTGCGCGTCGTTGATCTTGGTGATGCGCGTCAGCGCCGTGCCGTCGGGCTTGATCGTGTGCAGCTCGACAGGCGAGCGCAGCGAGTCCAGTCCGAAGACGAGGCGGTCGCCGGCGATGCCGGGGGCACCTGCGTTGCCGTCACTGTGGATCGTGCGCACCGTCCCGCTCGCGACGTCCACGGCGAAGAGCGCGCCCTGGCCGATATTCTCGGCGGTCGTGTAGATCGTCTTGCTGTCCTTCGACCACGTGATCGAACTCGCCGAACGATCCCAGGCCTCCGTCAGCACGCGCGGCTCGCCGTTGGGCCACGCGCGCAGCACGATGCGGCGGCGATCGGCTTCGTAGCCGGGGCGCGCCATCGCGAGGTAAGCGAGGGTTTTTCCATCGGGCGAGAAGACCGGCGTGCTGTCCCAGGCCTCGTTCGGCTGAGTCAGCTCGACCGGCGCCTTCGAGCCGTCGATCGGCGCGAGCCACAGATCGAAGTCCGTCGACCACGCCTCGACGCGGCCGACGTTGCGCGCGACGAAGACGACACTCTGGCCGTCCGGCGTGAACGCGATGTCCTCGTTGCCGCCGAAGGGCTTCGTCGGGCAGTCGGCATCCATGCCCTTCATCACGTCGACGGGCTCGCCGCCCTCGACCGGCACGACGAAGACGTGCGCACGGCGGCCGTCCTTCCACGTGTCCCAGTGGCGGAAGAAGAGCTTCTCGTAGATTCGCCCGCTTGCCTTGCGCTTCGCCTCGGCGTCGAGGCGCTCCTTGGTGCAGGCGATCGTCTCGCAGGCAGGAAAGACCTCCAGGCCGATCGCCAGGTGCTTGCCCGTGGGCGACACCGCGAGCGCCGAGACGTCGAGCGGCAGGTCGGTGACCCGCACCGCCTCGCCGCCGTCGATCGCGATGCGCCACACCTGCGACGATCCCGAGCGCGCCGAGAGGAAGAAGATCGAGCGGCCGTCCGGCGCCCAGCGCGGACTGGAGTCGCCGGCCTCGTGCACGGTGAGTTGGCGATGCCCCGTGCCGTCGGTGCCGATGACGTGGATGTCGGTGCGCCCGCGGTTGGCCTCGAGGTCGGTCGTGCGCAGCACGAACGCGACGAGCTTGCCGTCTGGGCTGACCTGCGGATCCGCGATGCGCTGCATCGCGAGCATGTCGTGGACCGAGAAGGGGTGCGTGGCGGAGGCGTCGGCCGAGGCCGCGCCGGCGGCGCCCGCGGCGGCGAAGAGGCAGAGCGCGAGGGGTATTCGGCGTGGCGGAGGCGTCGGCCGAGGCCGCGCCGGCGGCGCCCGCGGCGGCGAAGAGGCAGAGCGCGAGGGGTATTCGGTGCATCGTGAGCGTCACTCCTCAGAGCGGGATGAAGGGGACCGGCATCCCGGACGAAGGGCGAGGATACCCCCTGCGCGGCCCCCGCGCGCCGTATATCCTCCCCCGGCCATTCGAACCATCCCGACCCACCCCCGAGGGCTCACCATGCGACTTTTCGTCATGCGTCACGGCCTGGCCATGGACCGCGACGATCCGTCCTGCCCCCCCGACCCCGAGCGCCCGCTCACCGCAAAGGGCGTCATCCGCACGCGCCGCGCCTCGCGGGGTCTGGCGATCCTGGGGGCGGTCCCCTCGCTCGTCCTGACGAGCCCCTACGTCCGCGCCGTCCAGACCGCCGAGGTCGCCGCGGACGAACTCGGCCTCGGCGCCGAGTCGATGCGCGAGACCGACGCCCTTCGCCCCGAGCGCGGGCCGGGGGACATCTTCGCGGAACTGGCGGACCTGCCCGACGACGAAGTGCTCCTCGTCGGCCATGCACCCTCGGTCGACTTCATCATTGCGCGCGCGGTGGGTGCCACCGAGCCCTTCACCGACCTCAAGAAGGCCGGCGCGGCCTGCCTGGACTTCTCGACGGGTGTCGAGGGGCTCGCGCGCCTCGTGTGGGTCGCCGAACCCGGCCTGCTCCGCAAACTCCGCGCCTAGCTAGTCGGCCATGGGCTCGTGGAAGGCGAGCCCGTCGTCGAGCCGGAAGGCCGTCAGCGTCCCGCCCCAGACGCAGCCCGAGTCGAGCGCCACGTAGCCCTCGCCGCGCGCGAAGCCCATCGCGGCCCAGTGGCCGAAGAGAATCGTCTCGCTCTCCTCGAACCAGCGGCGCAACGCGAACCACGGGAACGTCCCGTCGGGGAGCGTCGCGAGCGGGCCGCTGTACTCGTCGTCGCGGACGCCCTCGGGCGTGCAGGCACGCAGCGTCGTCAGCGTGGCCGCGATCGCCGCGAGACGCTCGTCGCCCTGCAGCCGCTCCGACCACTGAGGCGCGCCGCCCGCGACGAAGCGCGCGACGAGATCCGGCGTCGTGCCGGCGGCGAGCTCCGCTGCGAGGCGCTCGGCGCGGGCGATCGACCACGTGGGATGGATACCCGCGTGAACCAGCACGAAGTCACGCTCGCGGTGAAAAAAGGGCTGCCTGCCGAGCCACGCGCAGAGTTCGTCGCGATCGGGCGCGGCGAGCACGTCGTCGAGCGTCGTACGGCGGCGCGGACCCACGGAGCCCTGCGCGAGCGCGAGCAGGAAGAGATCGTGGTTGCCGAGCACGACCGTCGCGCGCTCACCGAGGTCGCGCGCGAAGCGGAGCACGTCGAGCGAGCGCGGCCCGCGATTGACGAGGTCGCCGGCGAAGAGCAGGCGGTCGCGGGCGGCGTCGAAAGCGATCCGCGCGAGCAGGCGCTGCAACGTGACGAAACAACCCTGGACGTCGCCGATCGCGTAAGTCGCCACGCCGCCGCCTTGCTCCGCGCCGCGCTCAGCGCGCGTGACGCGCGAGGAGCCGCTCCTGCGCGCTGCAGCCGCGCTCGTCGCGCCGCGGAATGCGCCGGTACGAGCCGTCGACGAGCAGTTCCCAGGCCTGCGTGTCGTCTTCGAGATAGATCTCGAGGCATTCCTCGATGACGCGGCGCTCGAGGCTGCGCTCCGTGATCGGGAACGAGATCTCGACGCGGCGGAAGAAATTGCGCGGCATCCAATCGGCGCTGCTGGCGAGCGTCACGCCGCGGCCCGCGGCGTGGAAGTGGAAGACGCGATGGTGCTCGAGGAAGCGCCCCACGATCGAGCGCACGCGGATGGTCTCGGAGACGCCAGGCACTCCCGGCCGCAGCGCGCACACGCCGCGCACGATGAGATCGATCGGGCACCCCGCCTGCGACGCGCGATAGAGCGCGCGGATGACGTCCGCCTCGATCAGCGTGTTCATCTTGGCGAGGATCCGCGCCGGGCGTCCCGCCCGCGCTTCTTCGGCCTCCGCGTCGATGAGATCGACGATGCGGCGGTGCAGCGTGAACGGCGCCTCGTTGAGCTTCTGCAGCGCGCCGAGCTTGCCGATGCCCGTGAGCTGCAGGAAGATCCGGTGCACGTCCTCGCCGATCGCCTCGTCGCAGGTCAGAAGGCCGATGTCGGTGTAGGCCTTCGCGGTGCCGACGTGGTAATTGCCGGTGCCCAGGTGCACGTAGCGCCGCAAGCGCCCCCGCTCGCGGCGCACGATCAGCAGCATCTTGGCGTGCGCCTTGTAGCCGACGATCCCGTACGCGACCTTCGCGCCCGCCTCTTGCAGCTTCGTGGCGAGATCGATGTTGCGCTCTTCGTCGAAACGCGCGCGCAGCTCGACGACGGCGGTCACTTCTTTTCCACGATCCGCGGCATCGACGAGCGCCTTGATCAGCGGCGAGTCCTTGCCCGTGCGGTAGACCGTCATCTTGATCGCGAGCACGTCGGGATCGTCCGCGGCCTGGCGCAGCAGGTCGACGACCGGGCTGAAGCCCTCGTAAGGGTGATGGAGTACGAGATCGCCGTCACGGATCGCGGCGAAGAGGTCTCGTCCACGCTCGAGTCGCTCGGGTCTTCCTGGAATGAATCCAGGGTATTTCAGGTCGGGGCGATCGAGCAGGTGCACGAGCGCCTCGAGCCGGTGCAGATTGACGGGCCCGTTGACCTGGTAGAGATCCGCCTCGCCCAGGCTGAATTCCTCCATCAGGAATTCCGCCATCTCGGGCGGGCAGTTGTCGGCGACCTCGAGCCGCACCGCGCCGCCGAAGTTGCGGCGCGGGAGCTGCCCCTTGAGCGCGTGGAGCAAGTCGTCGATCTCTTCTTCGTCGACCCAGAGGTCCGAGTTGCGCGTCACGCGGAACTGATAACACCCCGTGACGAGCATCCCGGGGAAGAGCGTGTCGATGCTCGCGTGGATCACCGACGAGAGCAGCACGAAGTCGTAGGGCCGCCCGGAAACGCTCTCGGGGATCGCGATCACGCGCGGCAGCACGCGCGGCGCCTGGATCACCGCGGCGCGTCCGAGGCGGCCGAAAGCGTCGCGACCTTCGATCGAGACGACGAAGTTGAGCGACTTGTTGAGCACGCGCGGAAAGGGATGCGCGGGATCGAGTCGCATCGGCGTGAGTACGGGAAGCACTTCGCGCGCGAAGTACTCCTGCAGCCACACCGCCGTCTCGTCGCTCCACTCGGTACGCCGCAGCAGCCTGATGCCCGCGGCCTCGAGCGCGGGTAGGAGCACGTCGTTGAGGGTCGTGTACTGCTCGTCCACGAGCCGATGGCAGCGCCGGCTGATCTCGGCGAGAAGCTCGGGCGCCGCGATGCGGTCGGGCGCGCCGTCCTGCAGGCCGAAGGCGATCTGCTGCTTGAGTCCCGCGACGCGGATCTCGAAGAACTCGTCCAAGATCGAGCACGAGATCGCGAGGAAGCGCACGCGCTCGAGCAACGGGATCGCGGCGTCCTGGGCCTGCTCCAGCACGCGCTTGTGGAACTCGATCAGGCTCAGTTCGCGATTGAAGAAAAGCGAGGGGTCGTCGAGATCGATCGCCGTGCGCGGCGGGGCGGTCATGGAAGCTCCGTCGGTGTGCGTCAGTGGTGGTCACCGTGGCCATGCGCGTGCGCCGGCGCATGGGCGTGATGCTCGTCGTGGTCGTGGTGGTGTTCCGGGGGCTCCGGGTCGCGCGGGTCCCAGGCCTTCGAACGCGCCATGGTCAGCGCGAAGAGCACCACGAGAACCGTCCACCCGAAGGCGAGTCCGAGGGCGAGGTCGGCGATGGATTGCGTCGTCACGGTCGCTGCGCTCCTTTGAGGCCGAGGATGGTAGCCCGGATCCGGCCGCCGCTCCGCCCCGACCGCGCGTACTCAGATCTGGCGCGGCCGCCCGCGGCGGTCGCGATCCGTAAGGACCGTGAGCCAGGGGCAGATCGTCTCGAAGCCGATCGCGCGATAGACCGCGAGAGCGGGCGCGTTGCGCCGGTGCACGTAGAGGCACGTGAGATGCCCCGAGCAGCGGGCGTCGGCGGCGATGTCGGCCATGGCGAACTTGGCGTAACCGCGCCCGCGCGCGCGCGGCACCGTGTAGACGCCTTCGACGAGCCAGGCCTCGCCGCTACGCAGCGCGACTTCGGCCTTGAAGGCGCGGCCCTCGAGATCCTCGCCGATGATCGATCGGCCGTGGGCGACGAGATCATGGAAGTAAACCTCGTAGCCCGCGCGATTGCGCGCCACTTGATCGACGCCCAGGTCTTCGCGGCACATCGCCGCGTGCGCCTCGAGGAGCCACGGCACGTCCGCGGGGCCCGCCTTCCGCACCCGGTAACCGGGATAGGCCTCGACGGCCCGCGGCGCGCCCCAGATGGCCATCATCTCCTGATGGCGGATCTCGACCGGCTCGACGCCCCGGATGCGCAGGCCATCGACCACCGTGAGCACCTGCTCCTCGACGCCGACGACGATGTCCGTGATGCCCGCACGGTTGCCGATGAACGCCGCGAGCGCCGCCAGCAGCCGCGGATCCTGCCGCGCATCCTCGGCCAGCACCCACGAGAAACCGCGCGAATTCTGCAGCGCTCCGACGATCCGCTCGCCCTCGACGAGCGCCCAGAGCCGCGGAGAGAGCCTCCGCGGCGCGGAGGCGAGCTGCGCGCCGGTGTGAACCGCGCGAATGGGATCGCGCGCAACGATCTTTCGGATGCCGGCGACGTGCCGCGCCGCCGCGGGCACGACGCGGACCACGTCCCGTTCGCCGCGCGAACGGGAGCCGAAGAAAGGCACGGACCCGCGTCCGGTCAGCACGTCCGGACGAGCCCCCGCACGATGCTCCTCGCCTCGACGCGCTCGGCGGGGATCTCGAGTTCGGGATCCTCGGGCCGCAGTCCGCGGAAGCGCAGCGTCGGCCCGGAGCGAAGCAAGCGGCGCATCGTGGGCTCCTCTTCCGGGAGCACGACGACGATGAGCGCGCCCTCCTCGAAGGCGCGCCGGTCCTCGACGACGAGCAGGTCGCCGCTCCGGACATGCTCGTGGAGCATGTCGTCGCCCTCGGCGCGCAGGAGGTACGTGCGCCCCTGGCCAATCAGCCACGAGGGAAGCGGCAGGACCTCGGCGCTCTCCTCGACGAAGATCGGGTGCCCCGATACGAGCCGCCCTAGTATAGGCACGTCCACGGCGCGTGGCGCGGATTCCTCGCGGACGATGTCGATCGACCGGTTCTGGTTCCAGGTGCGCCGTAAGAGGCCTTTTCGCACCAGGTTGGTGACGTGCTTGTGCACGGTTGCGACGGACGAGAGTTGGAACTCGCGTCCGATCTCCTCGAGGCTCGGCGAGTAGCCGTTCGTCTCGATGAAATGCGTCACGTAGTCATAGATCTGCTTCTGGCGCTTTGTCAGGGCCATCGGAGAACCCTCCCGCTCGTGGGTCGCTCGACGCACGGAGGACGCCCCGCATCGAACGTTGATCCTGGCCTGGCGAAGTTGAACGCAGTATAGCAATAGACGAGCGAAAGTCGACGCAGGGACGGGGTGGGTTTGCCGCCCCTCCGAGCCGCTGCTAGCCTCGTTCGTCCTCGCGGCTTCTTCCGCTCGCGAGGCGCGATCGACACCGGGAGTTGTGGTCAGCATGCCAAGCACGACGCGCGACGCCCATCGAGACATCCCCGCTCGCGTGGCCATTGTCCTTCTGGCGCTCTCGTGGGCGACGGCGGGTGCCGCGTGGGCTTCGCCGCCGCAGCCCGTGGCTTCCGGCGCCGCGGAGGCCCCGGCGAAGCCGGCCGTCGCCGATTTCGGAACCCCCTCGCCGACGCTCGTCAAAGCGGCCAAGACCGCAATCGAGCGCATCCGCCGGCCGGTCTCCGCGGACGACCGCCAAAAGGCGATCGACGAACTCGTGGGCCTTGGCCGCGAGGCGCTGCCGCTCGTCATCGAGGAACTCCAGATCAACCACCGCCGCACGTGGGCCGTGATGATCTACGCGCTCGGAGCGAGCCGCGACCCGCGCGTGCTTCCCATCCTCGCCGAGCAGCTCAAGACGAAAGCGGGTTTGACCTACCTCGAGGTGCTCTACGCGATGTCGCTCGCCGGCGACGACGAGGCGCTGCTGCTCGCCCTGCGCAGCACGTCCGCCACGACGCCGATCGAAGAGAGCGCGACAGCCGTCGACATGATCGCGGGCTCGCGGGGCCGGGCGGCCGTCCCCGCGCTCATCGCCGAGATTCCGCGCCGCGCCGCAAACTCCCGCGCGGCCGGACTCGCCGCGCTCGGGACGATCTGCGACGCGAGTGCCGTCCCCTTCCTGCTCGAATGGTCGCGCGCCGAGAGCGCCGCGGATCGCCGCTATGCCCTCGCCGCGCTCGCCCGCATCGGCGATCCCCGCGCCGCGCCTCGGCTTCGCGAAGCGCTCGACGATCCGGACGTCTACGTGCGCGCCACCGCAGCCGAGGGTCTCGGCTACGTACGCGACCCCGCGTCGATTCCCAGGCTCGCGGCGCTGCTCCGCACCGAGACCGGCGAGAGCGTCTTCGTGCAGGCGACGTGGGCGCTAGGACTCATCGGTGGTGAAGCCGCCGCCCGCTCGCTCGTCGCGGTCTACCAGGCCGAGGACACGCTCCCGGCAAACCGCATCCGGATCCTGCGCGCGATCGAGCGCGTCCAGCATCCGG
>CAZPJJ010000171.1:0-8312 GCA_964586535.1 uncultured Acidobacteriota bacterium
GCCGAGCTGCGCTCGAATACGAGAGCGGGATCGACAGCGAGCAACGACCAGGAGAGAACGATCTTCACGGCTAACGCGGAGAACAGCCATTTCAGCGTTCGATCGATATCGGCTGCACTCCGATACTGCGTGGACAGTGCGATGACTAGCATCACCTGAGCGGCCAAGATCGCCGCGGCGCCCGCGCTGAAAGCTTTCGTCGGAGAGTACAAAACCGAGAACACGCACAGGCCGACATACGCAAGCAGTCCTGTGTGCATTCGCGTGAGACTACTAGCACGCCACCACAGCAGCCCAACAGCTCCCGCACCGACCGCAACCGCGACCTTCATGGCGACTTGGGGGTTGACTTCGATACCGACGTTGAACGTCCTAAAGATGCCGATGTCGGTAACGAGAACGCTCAGAAACAGGAAAACATCGAGACTACGTTGCTTGAGACCGATGACAAGCGCAATACCACCGACCCCGAGCACGATTCCCGCCAGGAGAAGAAGCGCGAGGGACGGCATTATCACTACCGACGCAGCGAAGACCACGCCGCCAGCGATCATCCCGCCAACAAGCAATCGCTGCCTTTTCGCGCGCTTTGAGGTAACGGCCGATGCTGCGTCGACCGTTTCCCCCTTAGTGGGATGCATGTTGAATGCCCCTTTGAAGCCCATCGATCATCAGGGATATCGAAGCTCTTTGCTCGATCGTTCCAGTGGCGCCTCGACGAAGCCGTTCCCTGGTCTCCCTATCGCGACAGATTTCAATCACTCTCGACGAAAGAGCAACGACGTCTCCATCTGGAACCAAGAAACCGTTCGCACCATCAGTTAGGTAGCCAACTCCTTCTCCATGAAAGTGCAAGCCCTTCAGCTGAGACACTACCGGGGTACCGTAGCAGAACGCGTGGACGACGGACAGTCCCAGACGGCCGGGCATCACCAGCGCATCGGAGAGATAGAGTAGTAGGCCTACTCGCTCTCGATCCGTGATCGCACCCATGAACGTGCATCTTCGCAGATCGAGCCGGATCGCGAGATCTCTGAGAGCGGGCAACTCGGGGCCATCACCCACGACACTGAGATGTGCGTCGTCTCTTGCTGCCTCCACCGCCTTCCACGCGGTGAGGAGTCGATCCACCTCCTTGTCGGCAATGAGGCGGCCGACGAAACAGAAATGCCGACCCTCGTTCAATCCAGCCTTCTGCAGCAGCTCTTCTCTGGGCCTCGACGCGAACACCGCTCGTATTGCAACCTCAGCATCCGTGTCCAGCGTGTTCGGGGCGACGAAGAAGGAGTCGCGCTTTCCGATGACGTTCTCGATCTCTCGCTTTCCTTGCTCCCAATAGAACACCGTCGCATCCGCGTTCTCGTACATCCAGCGTCTCATCCTGTCCTTCGAGCGCGCAGACGGGTCGAACCCGAGCGCAGGGTCGTATCCGAAAGTCCACAGAACGATCCGCAACCCTAGTAATCTGCGGAAAGCGAAGAGGACTGGCAGGTTGAGGTTTCCCAACTCCGCATTGACGAGCACCACCGAGTCCTTGGGTATCCTTCCCCAGAGGTTCGTTGCATAAGCGAGAGAACGTGTGGAAAGGTAGTAGTTCGATACCTTTTCGAGCCAATCCAGTTCCGGCCGCTGCAGACTCTTCATTGCCTCGCCGACAGCACTCTGTCCATATACGACTCGCAACCCAGACTCGCGCTCCCTCAGTCTCTCGAAGATCGGGAGCCGGTAGTGTGGCAGAATCCGCTGCAGAACCACCACATTACGACTCATTCGAGGTCCCTCGTCGCGCTATCCCTACGGGCGCTGACTTCGTCGAGCACTCGTTCCCAGTTGGCTCCATACACAGCCAAACTGTACTCTTTCTGGAACTTTCTACGCCCGTTCTCACCCAACCTCGTTCGCAGAGCCGAGTTACGGTGCAACTCTTCCATCGCCTGCACTAAGGCATGTATGTCGCCGGGTGGGACGAGAATGCCTGTAATTCCATCATCGACCTGATCTCGAACGCAGCCTTGCGTGGTGGAAATCACGGGCAGTCCCGCGCTCATCGCCTCCAGATTGACGAGCGGAAAGTTTTCGTGCTTATACCTTGTGGGGAACACGAACACGTCGACGCTCCGCAGCAATCGAGCCTTTTCCTCCCCATAGACGGGTCCGACGAACTCGACTCGGGTTCGGCCGCCGGACGCACCAACCTTGGCCACGAGATCCTCGAGCGTGCCTGTACTCGCTGGCTGACCCGCTAGGACGAACTCGATGTCAGGCCAGCGACTGCCGAGGATCAAAGCTGCATCGACGAAGGAATGGGCGCCCTTCTCGGGATCGAGAGTCGAGAGATAGAGGAATCGGGTCGTCTCGGATCTGCGCCGCTCGACCTTAACCTCTGGCGCGGAGATCGGCGGTATGGCGTTCGGAACGATGCGCACTTTCTCTGCAGCGACCCAAGGAGAGATGTCATCTCGGCCCGATTCTCCGAGTATCACGACCGCAGCGGCCCGACCCAGAGTCGATCCGACAAGGCTTTCGAAACGCGGAGATCGCGCCGCGAGATTCCTGAAGCCAATACCGTGAATGTAGTGAATGATCGGCAGACGGTACCTTGCGAGAATCTTCGTGGTTACGACATCAACGAGAAATGAAGAAGGCGAGCACGTGAGGAAATGCACGCACCCGTGGAAACCGCGATCGCGGGCCAAGAGGCGCAGAAGCGTTAGCCAGAATCGGCACGCGCGAACGACTTTTGCAGGCTGAAGCCGCCCCACCTCCTTGATGTCTAGCGAGAGTCTCCTCTGCACGACGACGACCTCGTGTCGACGCTCTTCAAGCGCGCTGATGAATCTCTCGGTCATCACGCTGCTACCATGCACAGGAGGGGGCGTACTACCGATCGTCAGAACTCTCATCCGGGAGTCTTCCATTCCGAATTGCTCCTGATCCCAGAACACGCCGCAGCCCAACGGGAATGTCGAGGAGAATCTGTCGGAGTTCATTCATCTTGAACGCCCAAGCAATCCCAAGGTAGGCCAGGGCGGCGGGTACGGCGCAGGCGAGGAACCGGAGCAGATCACTGGATATCGTTAGGTCCAGGAAGTCGTTCAGAAGCCTAATCGTGAGCACGCAGGCTGCTCCGGAAAGCGCGAGTTGAACCAAGAAGAGCGGGAATCCCGGCCACGCAAGCGGTGCGCGGCGCCGCACCAGGACCGCCACGGCGATCGTCGACGACGCGTCCGTCAGGATCTGCGCGATGACGATCCCGAAGACGCCGAAGCGCGTCCACAACCCGAGACAGAGCAACGAGAAGACGGCGACGCTCGTGGTACCGACGATGATCGCGTCTGCCGATCGCTGAAGGCTGAAGAGTAGTTGCGTAAGTAGATTCCTGATTATGCTCAACACTGGGATCGGAGCTAGTGCGACGATGAGTGCGGCAGTAAGAGTCACGTCCGCGTCGCTGAAGTTACCTCTCCCAAAGACGATGCGAATGATGGAAGTCGCTGACGCGGCGAGAATGCAGACTGCGGGCGTCAGGAGAAAGAGTAGATTTCTGGTCAAGGATCCTGCGCGAAGAACTGCGCCCTTCAGATCTGCTCGACTCACCAGCGCCGACATGATCGTCAAGGAAGTGGTTAATAGTGATGGAACTACGATCTGGTTCGGCAGGTATAGGATCCTGCGCGCATAGGAGAGGCAGGATAGCTCGCCACTTGGCAGCCTCATGGTGAAGAGGTTCTCGGCGAACGTCGCGACGTATCCGCCGCTATGTCCCACGAGGACCAGCAAGAGCGCGTTACCGGCGAGAACGATGACGCGGGCCGCGTGCCGTCGATCGATGGCAGGGCTACCCACCTCGGCCCAGATCCTCGCGAGAAGGAAAGCGCATGAGCCGACGCTTCCAAACATCATCCCCCACACAACTGAGACGACACCCAGGTCGCGACCCAGCAAGATGACCGCTGCGAGTCCTCCCGCGTTCATCGCTATCGCAGGCAGTTCTGCCCAATAGAACTTCCCGGAGGCGCGTCGATAGGCAGCGCAGATCGAACCGACCACCGAGAAGGGGATGGCTACTGCGGCAATCCGAAAAATGGTGATCGCGAGGGCAGACTCCTCTGGGGCGAGGTCGCGATTGAAGAGCTTGACGAGCCAAGGAGCGACCAGACTCACTAGGGCCGCAAGTGCCGAGAAGGCCGCTCCAGAAATCGAAATGCTGGTCCAAACCGTGGCCCGCGGCCCAGCGGAGGCAGGATCATCGTTTTTTCGTGCGAAGTAGGGAACCAGAACCTGGCTGAGAGTGGCCCCCAGCACGAGCGCAAGAGTCACCCAAATATTGAACGTCAAGAAGAAGATATCCGTGAGGCGAGAGGCACCGAACTCCGAGGAGATGACGACATCTCTACCAAACCCCAGTATCTTGCCGAGCGCGCCGATGACGATGAGAACGATGGATGTGACCGCGAGAGAGCCGGCCGTGAGGCGAGGTAACAAGGGTCTCGCCTCCTAGATCGTGGAGGGCACCGCGATCGGCGATGTCACCCGAGGAAGGTTTACCTTGTTCTCTTCCTTGGGAGTCGATGCGATTCGCCGGAGCAGGAAGCGACTCCCATACCGCTGTTTCTTGGAGGTTTTTCCATGCTCCAACCTGAGCATCACGTACTCGAAGAGCTGATGAGCAGGTGCGCTCTTCTCGATTGGTCCGGCCACGACCCCTACGACGGCCTCATGGTCACGCGCTTCCCCGCCACGCTTCTGCTTCACCATCGGCTCACCCGCCTGGCGTTGATCCAGGCCTTCAAGCGTTCGCCGGTCAACCTGCGCGGGCTCTTCGGTGTTCCGAAGCTGCGCAACCCCAAGGCCATGGCGCTCGGTCTCGAGTCGGCGTGCCGGCTGGCTCGGATCCCCGAGCGCCGCGCGGAGTCCACGGCCGAGGCGCATCGTCTCACAGTCGATCTCTTGGGGCTCGCGGTACGGGTTCGTCAGGGGGCGGGCTGGGGCTACCCCTTCGACTGGCAGGCGCGGGCGTTCTACATCCCCCGCAACACGCCGACGGTGGTGTGTACGGGATTCGTCGTGCGGGCGCTGGATCACGCCCGGCAGCTCTTCGAAAAGGACTCCGCCCTGGTGGGGCGCATCGTGGAGGCGATGTGCTCGGCCTCGGCTTTCGTCGAGGGGGACCTGAATCGCACCGAGGACGAACACGGCTTCTGCTGGTCGTACTCGCCGCTGGATCGCTCGGCCGTCGTGAACGCGACGCTGCTCGGCGCCGAGACGGTGGCGCGGACGGCCGCCGCGACGGCCGACGCGAGCTTCCGATGCCGCGTCGAGGCAACGGTCCGCTGGGCGCTCTCGCGTCAGTCCGAGGAAGGCGGCTGGGCTTATGGCGAGGCTGGACACCACCGCTGGGAGGACGCGTTCCACACGGGCTTCAACATCGCCTCGCTGCGCGCGATTCACGAGGTCGCGGAGGCGTTGCACGCGGCTCCGGAGTCTTGGATCCCCCGCGCGCGCATCGACCAGGCATACCGCCACTTCGCGCGCGTGTTCTTCGATCCGGACGGACGCCCGTGGTACTACCGGCACAAGCCATGGCCGATCGACGCGCACGCGGCGGCGGTGGCGATTCTGACGCACTTGGCCTACGCGAAAGAGGATGGCGAGGCCGCCGCACGCGCGGAGCGGACTCTGCGCTGGTCGATGGAACATCTCTGGCTCGAGGACAAGGGGCATTTCGCGTATCAAATCCACCCGTGGGGCCGCATCACGATCGACTACCTTCGCTGGTGTCAGGCGTGGATGCTTCGAGCTCTTGCGGAGTGGGAGGTTCATCGCGCTCACTCGGGTTGAGCGGGCGGCGGTCATGCCCGTGGACGTGGACGCATGAGTTCGCGGCTGACGAGCCACAGGAAGTGCGTGTTCGTGACGAGATAGCGCTTCCACATGCGCCGCGGCTCTTGGATGACGCGATAGAGCCACTCGAGGCCCGCTTTCTGCCATCCCTCGGGCGCGCGCTTGACGAGCCCCGCGACGACATCGAAGGCGCCGCCGACTCCCATCGCAAAGGGAACTCCAAGAGTCTCTCGGTACCGCGCGAGAAAGCTCTCTTTCTTGGGAGTGGGAACCGCGACGAAAAGCATGTCGGCGCCGCTCTCGCGCACGGCAGTCACGACACGCGCCTCGTCGTCGGAATCGCCCTCTTTCCAGTAACCGTCCAACCAACCGGCGAAGCGGAGCGAAGGGAAGCGCGACTCGTAAGCCCGCACAGCACGCTCGACGACGTCGGGTTTGGCGCCGAGGAAGAAGGGCTTGTAGCCACGTTGCGCGGCGAGCGCGAGAAGGCGATCCATGAGATCGATCCCGGCGACGCGCTCGGGCAAGGGCTGACCGAAGAGGCGGCTCGCCGCGACGATGGACGCGCCGTCCGCGTGGACCATGTCGAAGCGGCGCATGAGTTCGCGGAACTCAGGGTCGCTGGCCATCTTCGACACCTTGCCGGCATTGAGGACGACGTGTATCGCCCGGCCCCGCTGGGAGACGAGCGCGTCAATGGCCGACACGGCCTCCGCGATGGTTTCACGGCGCACCGGGAGCCCGAACAACTGACTTGTCGCTGCTGAGTCGGGATGCACGCGCGGAAGGTACGGACATCGTGTTCGGCTGTCAAAGCGAGGGACGACCTGTCACGAAGACGCCGCATGCACCCCAGGACAGGGATGCGGCGCGCCCCAAATCGCGGTGCGGAGCCAAGTTACGAGAAACGGAAAGTTACGCTCTCGAGGCTGTCCGCCTTGATTCGCTCCCGCGAAGCGGTACTTTCTCCGCGGTGACCCGCGGTCCAATCAACGAGAGGCCGACGTGCTTCAGAATCAAGGTTCGCGCCAGTCCTGGGTGGTCACGATCGGCGCCTTCGACCTCCTCGTCGCCTCACTTTCGCTTTACCTTGCCTATCTCATCCGCTCCAACGTCCTGATCCACGTCTCCCCGGTCTGGACGGGCACGCCCCGCCTCTGGCCGACTTACGCGATCCTTCTCTTCGGCTCGCTGCCGATCCTGATGCTCGCGCTCTACGGGTCGGGCGCCTACGACTTCGTCAGGTTCCGATCGATCCTCCGCTCGGGGTTGGCGATCACCCGCGCGATGGCCCTCTCGGCCGTCGCGATCCTGGCGTTCGCGTACCTGCTCCGCGACCAGACGTTCTCGCGCGCGATCGTCGCGCTCTACCTCGCGCTCTCGACGGTGGGCTTCTTCCTGGTGCGGCTCGCGGCGCGTGACGTGCTGCTCCTGCTGCGGCGCCGGGGGGTGGGCCTGCAGAACGCGCTGCTGGTGGGGACGGGCCCGGCGTCGGTGGAGATCGGCGAGCAGCTCGAGCGCCGGCCGTACCTGGGGTACCGCATCGTGGGCCGCATCGACGTCCCGGACGAGCGCCATCGCGATCCGCGCATCGCGACGCTGGGCACGATCGACGATCTGCCGGCGATCGTGGACCGCGACGTGGTGGATGCGGTGATCTTCGCGACGAGTCTGGAGGAGACGTCGCGCTACGAGTCGCTGATCTGGAAGCTCGAGGAGGTGGGCAAGACGGTCCACATGCGCGGCGACGCGATCGGCGTGCTGCTCTCGCGTACGTTCATCGGCGAGTTCCAGGGAGTGCCGATCCTGACGATCCGCTCGACGCCCGCGGACCCGCTGGCGATCTACGTGAAGCGGATGATCGACGTGCTGGGCGCCGGCTTCGGCATGCTGGTCCTCGGGCCGCTCTTCCTGGCGACCGCACTGGCGGTCCGCGTGACGTCGCCGGGGCCGATCTTCTACATGCAGGAGCGCGTGGGCCTGAATGGGCGCCGCTTTCACATGATCAAGTTCCGCTCGATGTACATGGACGCGGACAAGCGCCTGGCGGAGCTGAAGGCACAGAACGAGATGACGGGGCCGGTCTTCAAGATCAAGAACGACCCTCGCATCACGCCGGTGGGCCGCTACATCCGCAAATTCTCGATCGACGAGCTGCCGCAGCTCTGGAACGTCTTCGTGGGCGAGATGAGCCTGGTGGGACCGCGCCCGCCAATTCCGCACGAGGTCGAAGGCTACGCCCGCTGGCAGCGGCGCCGGCTGTCGATGAAGCCGGGGCTGACGTGCCTGTGGCAGGTGTCGGGGCGCAATAACGTCGACTTCGACACCTGGATGAAGCTGGACATGGAGTACATCGACAACTGGTCGTTGATGCTCGACGTGAAGATCCTGCTGAAGACGATCCCGGTGGTGATCACGGCCCGCGGCGCGCACTGACGCAGCCCCCCCCGCGGCGCGTACTGGCGCAC
>CAZPJJ010000172.1:0-8305 GCA_964586535.1 uncultured Acidobacteriota bacterium
ATGTTGCCGCCCAGCGCTTCGCGCTCTCATTGGGTGCCGAATGGGCGGGCGGATCGGACGCAGCTCCTCCCGAGGAACTCGACGCAGCAATCATCTTCGCGCCCGTGGGCCCTCTCGTCCCCACCGCGCTGCGTGCCGTGGGGCCGGGTGGCGTCGTCGTGCTCGGAGGCATTCACATGACCCCCATTCCCGAAATGCCCTACGAGGCGCTTTGGATGGAGCGTCGTCTGGTCTCCGTCGCCAATCTCACGCGCAGGGACGCCATCGAGTTCCTCGCGCTCGCCCCCCGTGTTCCCGTCCAAACGCATATCGTCACGGCCCCCCTCGAGGACGCGGAACGCGCCCTGCAGCGACTGCGCGACGGCCTCCTCGAGGGAGCCGCCGTCCTGATTCCAACCTAGTCAGGAACGGCCTCGCGGGGCGGTTCCGGAGAACGCCGCTTGCCCCCGCCGCCTGGATTCGGCGAGGATTCGCCTTTCCGCGCGGGGCGTCGCTCGCCCGAGGAGACGTTTTCATGGCTCTCGGTCACCCGAAGGGGCTCTTTCCGCTCTTCTTCATCGAGATGTTCGAGCGGCTGGCCTTCTACACGATGGTCGGCATCCTGCTGCTCTACACCACCGACTCGGAGCGCGGCGGCCTGGGGCTCACGGCCGGCCTCGGCAACGAGATCTACGGGCTCTACTTGGCCTTTGTTTACTTCACGCCCTTTCTCGGGGGCCTGATCGCGGATCGCTTCCTGGGCTACCGTCGAGCGGTCGCACTCGGGGGCCTGATGATGGGCGCGGGCCTGCTGCTGATGGGCATCCCGGGCTTCACCTACTTCGTACTCGGACTCATCGGTCTCATCGTCGGCAACGGTTTCTTCAAGCCGAACATCTCGGTGATGGTCGGCAACCTCTACAAAGCCGGCGATCCGAAGCGCGATTCGGGCTTCAACATCTTCTACATGGGCATCAACATCGGCGCCTTCTCGGCGACGTTGATCCTCGCTCCCATGATGAAGAATTTCGTTTCCTGGGCATGGACCTTCCGCGCGGCCGGCATCGGGGTGCTGCTCTCGGTGCTCTTCCTCGTCCTGATGTGGAAGAAACTCGAGGAAGCCGACCGTCAGCCGGAAAGGTCGCCGGACGACACGCCCTTCGGCGCGATCTTGCTGAAGATCATCGTTCCCGCTTTCGGCTTCGGCCTCGCGGGCTACTTCGTCGCCGACATGCTTCAGCTTCGTCTCGTGCGGCCCTCGGACTTCGGATTCCTCGTCGGCATGATCCCCGTGCTCATCTTCTTCGTGCGGCTGGGACTGCGCGCGAAGCCCGAGGAGCGGCCCGGCCTGCTCGCGTTGCTGCCGATCTACGTCGCGGGCGGCGCGTTCTTCATGGTGCTTCATCTCAATGGCAGCGCCATGACGCAGTGGGCGCGCGACGAAACGAACCGCGTCCCGCATGCCGCCGGCACCGTGCTCACGTCCACGCTGCCCTGGACGCAGGAAGAATCCGTCCCCAGCTACTTCGTCAACGCGCCCCCGGAGACGCCCCGTCCCGATCCGCGCTCGCTCTTGGTCGTCGGCGACGAGTCCGTGGCTCGCATGTTCGGGCAGCAGCGCCTCAAAGCGAGCGTCGTGGACGAACTCGACGCCATGGAAGGTATCGAGGTCGTCGACGTCGGCGGCGAACCCGCGTCCGAAGCGGAACGCCAGTGGCGCCGGCGCGCGACCAGCGTCTTCGACGATCCGCTCGTGACGATCAGCGAGAGTGTCGACTCTCACGGCGTGCCGATCGTTTCGGTTTCCGTCCCGGACGGCGCCAAGCCGCAGCGCCGCGTCGCGTTCGTGCGCGAGATCGACGGCGCGAGAACGGCCGTGTTCGTCGTCTCGCAGACGACCTACTCCGAGGTCTACGACACCTATCGCGAGCGTTTCGGAAAGGAGCCACCGCTCTCGCCGCCAGGCGAGTTCGTCCCGGTGATCAGTTCCGAGACCTACCAGACGTGGAATCCGTTCTTCGTCATCCTGCTCACGCCGCTGGTCGTGATGTTCTTCCAGAGCCGCGTCCGCAAAGGCAAACCCGTGCCGACGGCCCACAAGTTGCTCTACGGCACGGCGCTCACGGCGGTCGCGTTGCTCTTCATGGCGGCCGCGGGCCTCGCGACGAGCGGGGGCACGATCAAGGTCTCAGCGCTCTGGCTCATTTCTTTCTACGCGATCATCACGGTCGGTGAGCTGTGCCTGTCGCCGATGGGCCTCTCTCTGGTCACGAAGCTCTCACCCAAACGCCTCGTCGGCCTGACCATGGGCGGCTGGTTCCTCGCTACCGCGCTCGGCAACAAGTTCTCGGGGTTCTTCGGCGGCATCCAGAATGCGATGGACCCGATGCACTTCTTCCTGCTGCTCGCGGGCCTCTCGGCGTTGGTGGCGGTGTTCTTGCTCCTCGTGCTTCCCAAGTTGGATCGCGCCATCCGTCAATACGGCGCCTGATCGCCGATTCCGCGCGCGAGGCCGGGCGGACGAACGTCCGTCCGGCCTCGTCGTCCGTCCGGGGGGTACCGTCCACCACCCGAGCCGCTCCACTCGCCCCATCCTCGACGGGCCGAAAACGCGGGGCAGGGCTAGACTCGCGGCTTGGAGTTCTGCCCGAGACGACTTCATGACGAACACCTTTCTTCATCGCCCGCTTTCGTTCGCAATCGCGTTGTCGCTGAGCCTCGCGCTCGGTGCCACCGGCTGTGCATCCAGCGAGGCTGATGCCGGCGATCCCCAGCGAGCCGAGGACGCACCGGCCGGGGCCGTCATGCGAGGGGCTTTTCGGCGGACGTTACTCCTGACGGGATCTCTCGAGGCCGTCCGGTCGATCGAGATCAAGGCTCCTCAGACTTCGGTCATGCAGACGCGCATCCAGTTCATGGCCGAGGAAGGGAGCGAGGTGAAGCCCGGCGATCCCCTCGTGGACTTCGACAACAGCGTCTTCGCGGATCAGGCGGAAGATCTCGAGAACCGCATCCTCGACGCCGAGACGACGATCGTTTCGCGGCGCAACGAACTGACGACGGCGCTCAAGGATCTGGAGATCGAACTCGCCGAGAAGGTTTTCAACTACGAGCGCACCAAGGTACTCGCCGCCATCGACCCGACGATCGTCGCGCGCCGCGACTACGAGGAGCGCCAGTTCCAGCTCGAGAAGGCGACGCGCGAGCTGCGCGAGACGCAAGCGCGCATCGAGCTGACGCGATCGCAAGGGCAGGCGGATCTCGATGTGCTCGAGATCGACCGCGACAAGCTGCGCGCGGATCTGCAGAAGGCTCGCGAGGCGCTCCAGGTGCTCTCGATCAAGGCGCCGGCGGCCGGACTCGTGATCTACGAGAAGCGACCGATGACCACGCTCCGATTTCAAGAGGGCGACTCGTGCTGGCCTGGCACGACGGTCATGCGCCTTCCCGACCTCAGCGAGATGCGTGTCGTCTTCGACGTGAACGAAGTCGACGCCCCGCTCCTCCGCGAGGGCATGCCCATCGCGGTCCGGATCGACGCTTTCCCCGATCGCCAAGTCGGAGGCGTCATCGAGGTGATTCCTTCGATGGCGGTCAAACGCGACGAGTCGTCCAAGATCGCACTCTACCGCGTGGTCGCGAAGCTCGACGAGACGTGGAAGGGCGAGATGAAGCCGGGCATGTCGGCACTCGGCACCGTCGCGATCGAAGAGCGGGAGGATGTCCTGCTCGCGCGTCGCGACCGCGTCCGGATCGACGGCGACGCGCTCCTCCTGCGGCTCGACGACGGCAGCGAGCGCGCAATCTTTCCCGTCTCGCGCAACGCCACTCACTACGTCCTCCCCGAGGAATGGGACACAACCGGCGCCGTCGCGCGCGCCGAGGAGCCGCGATGAGCCGCCGTGTGTTCATCGCCGGCGGTATCCTTCTCGTGCTGGCGCTCTCGTGGGCGGCTACCAGCTACTGGGGCGCCACCGACGGTTTTCGCACCGCGGAGGTGACGCGGCAGGACCTGCCCCTGCTCGTCGAGGCTCAGGGGCGCCTCGAAGCCGCCGTCGCCTACGAAATCGGCCCGCCGTCGGTACCCGAAACCTGGAATTACAATCTCACGTGGATGGTGCCCGAGGGCCGGCGCGTCAAGGAGGGAGACATCGTCGCTCGCTTCGACGCCACGGCCATCGAGGAACAACTGCGTGACTACCAAGCTCAGCTCGAGACGGTTCGGCAAGAGCGCGAGAAGGAGCAGCGCAATCTCGAGGTGACTCTCGAAGAGCTGCGGCTCGACGTCGTCAAGGCGGAGAACGACCTCGAGAAGCTCGCTCTCGACCTGTCGCTCGACGAATCCCTGCTCTCCGCGATCGAGGTTCGAGAGCTGCGCTTGGAGAAGCAGCTCGCGACGGACAGGCTCGCGTTCCTGCGCGAGAAGATGGCCTCGCAGCGGCAGCTCGTCGACTCGAAACTCGAACTGCTCGACGTCAAGACGCGCTACTTCCAGGGAAAAGTCGAGCAACTGCAAAGCGTCATCGAGAAATATGCGGTGCGCGCGCCGATCTCGGGCCTCGTTCTCTACGTGCCCAAGCGCAACGGCGAGCGCTGGGAAGTGGGCGAGAGCGTCTGGATGCTCGCGAAAATCCTCAAGGTCGCGGACGTCAGCACGCTGCGCGTCGAGGCACAAGTACTCGAGGTCGATGCGGCGCGCGTCAGGCCGGGCCAGCGCGCGGAGGTCGCGCTCGACGCGGTGCCCGGCTCGCTGCTCACCACGCAGGTCGCCGAAGTCGGGCGCATCGTTCGTGAGAAGTCCTATCAGGACCGGACCAAGATCTTCGACGTCTTCCTGCCGATCGAAGCGATCGATACCGAGGAAATGCGCCCCGGCATGGGCGTTTCGGTGACGATCGAGACGGCTGTTCTCGACGACCGGCTGACCGTTCCGACCGACGCGGTGCGTGCTTCGGCCGAAGGGCCCTACGTCGAGATACTCACTTCCCGCGGACGTTTCGAGCGCCGGGGGGTGACGCTCGGAGAGCGGACCGCCGAGCGCGTCGTCGTGCTCTCGGGATTGAGCGAGAGCGATGTGGTGCTTCTCGGCAACGGCGAGGACCGCTCATGAACGACCGCCGTTTCGCCAGCGCAGCGTTCGCGCTCTTCCTGCTGGCCGGCGCCAGCTCGTGCTCGCTCGCGCCAGTCGAGCCGTCGAGCGCCGAGGCGCAGGGTGGCGCGGCCATTCCCGTGCGCCGGGCGAGCATCCAACTGACCGTCCCGGCGGAGGGCGAACTCGAGGCGATGCAAGCGGCTCCCATCGCCGTGCCCCGCGTACCGACGGGCGCGCTCTTGGTGCGTGAGGTCGTTGCCGAGGGCTTGGTCGTCGCCGAAGGCGACGTGCTCGTCGTCTTCGACGACACTCAGCTCGAGATCGATCTGGAGAATCACCGCGCGAGTTTTCGCTCGGCGTCGCGACGCATCGACCGCTCGGACTTCGCCTCGGAGATCGCCGTCGGGAGGCTGGAAGCGGTGCGCCAGATCGCCGAGATCGAACGTGACAACGCATCGGCGTTCCGCATCACGGATACCGAGATCTTCAGCAAGCGCGAGATCCTCGAGGACACGGTTCGCGAGCGCGAAGCGAGCGAGACCGTGCTCTACGCCAAGGCCGCCGTCCGACTGCGCGGGGAGTTCTACGAGATCGAAGAGCGCATCGTCGGCGTCGAGCGGGCTCAAGCACAGGACAAGATCTCCCGCGTCGAGACGTCGCTCGGCAATCTCGTGCTACGGGCACCCATCGGCGGACTGGTCGTCTACCGCAAGAGCTGGCGCGGTGAGACCGTCGCCGTCGGCGACACGCTCTGGCCGGGCAACGTCATCATGTCGATCGTCGATCCGAAGAGCGTCGGGCTCTCGGCCTTCGTCCACGAGCGTGACGCGGCCGGAGTCCAGCAAGGTGCGCGGGCGCAGGTCGTCGTCGACGCGCTCGCCGACCGCGTCCTCGAGGGAAAGGTCGTTCGCGTCGCCGAGGTGGCGCGGCCGATCGAGCAGGGCTCGCCGGTCAAGTACACCGAGGTGAAAATCGATATCGAAGACGAAGACCGCTCGCGACTTCAACCCGGCATGAAGGGGCGCGGACACATCGTCGTCGGCACGCTCGAGAACGCGCTCGTCGTCCCTCGTGCGGCCGTGCACGGCGACCGCGAGGCGCCTTTCGTGCTCGTGGCGCGCAGCGGGTCGACCGAGAAGCGCGGCGTGACGCTGGGCCCGGGCGACCTCGTGCAGGTGAGCGTCACGGAAGGTCTCGTCGAAGGCGATCGCATCGTCATCGGAACCTCGCCAGAACCCGTCGGAGCCGCGGCGTCCGGATCCGGCGCGACCCGCAACGCGGCGGCGCGGCCCGTCAAGGACCGCTAGCCGTGCTTCGCGAGTACGTCATCACCGCCGGACACGACCTACTGCGCCAGAAGCTTCGTACGGCGCTCACGATGCTCGGCATCATCTTCGGAGTCGGCGCGGTGATCTCTATGCTCTCGATCGGCGCGGGCGCGCAGGCCGAGGCGCTCGCGGTGATCGACGCGATGGGCCTGCGCAACGTCATCGTGCGCGAGAAGCCGATCGAGGAGCGCGATCTCTACCGCATTCGCGAGCGAAGCCTGGGACTCTCGCTGCGGGATCTGGAATCCGTCCGCGCCGTGGCGACCGAAGTCGTCGACGCCAGCGCCAGAAAACGGCTTCGCGTGGACCGCGTGTTGAGCCCCTCGGGTCGCTCCGAAGGCCAGGTCTCGGGCGTGCACCGCTCGTACTTCCGGCTGCTCAATCTCGAGGTCGCGCGTGGCACGATCTTCGACTCCGCCGAGGAGACCTCGTTCCAGCGCGTCGCCGTGCTGGGCAACCGCGCGGCGCGCGACCTCTTCGGTTATGACGATCCCGTCGGAGAGCCGATCAAGGTCAACGACGTTTGGTTCACCGTCGTCGGCGTGCTCGCCAATCAGTCGGTCGGCCAGGAGACCTTTCAAGGAGTCGCCGTCGAGAGCGCGGACGCGGGCATCTTCGTGCCGATCACGACGGCACTGAAGATGTTCGACAGGCCGGCGCTCGGCAGCGAGCTGGACGAGATCGTCTTTCAGGTGGCTCCCGAAGCCTCGATCGAGACCAACAGCACGCTCGTCGACTCCGTGATCGCCCAGCTTCACGGCGGAGAGGCCGATTACGAACTCGTGGTCCCGCAGGATCTGCTCGACCAGAGCCGGCAGACGCGCCGCATCTTCAACATCGTGATGGGTGGTATCGCGGGAATTTCGCTCCTCGTCGGCGGGATCGGCATCATGAACATCATGCTCGCGAGCGTCATGGAGCGGACGCGCGAGATCGGCATCAGACGTGCGATCGGGGCCAAGCGCAAGGACATCGTGGCGCAGTTTCTCTGCGAGTCGGTGCTCATCTCGCTCTTGGGCGGCGTGACGGGGATCGCGCTGGGATTCGCCATCTCTTGGGGCGTGGCGCTCTTCTCCGAGTGGAACACGGTCGTGACGGGGCTCTCGATCGCGCTGGCGTTCTCGTTCTCGGTCGCAGTGGGCGTCGTCTTCGGCACCTACCCAGCGGTGCGAGCCTCGCACCTCGATCCGATCGAAGCCTTGCGCTCTCCTTGACCCGGCCGGTCAGCCCCCGTCAGCGCTCGCCGGTGACGGTCGCAAGGAAAGCCTGGACGTCCAGAAGGTCGCGTGCGCCGGCTGGCTTCAGTTCGCGCAGAAGCCAGCGCGCGAAGCCGAGCATCGTCTGGTACGACTCCCAGTTCGGCTCCGCGCGGTAACCGATGTCGACGTGACATGCGTCGGCGGCCTGTCGGAGCGTGTGCGGCTTCACGAAGAAATGCTTGGCCGGCTGCGAGAGCGCAGGAAAATACGTCGCGATCGTCCAGCGGGCGGCTCCCAAGGCGAAGAGGCAGCGCATGAAGCGTGCGAAGCGCGCTCCGTACGCGCCGCGTCCTTCGAGCAGGGCCTCGATCTCGAGCGCGAAGACGCGTCTCGACTCGGGCGCGTGAAGCCCTTCCGTGAGTCCGTCGCGTTCCGAGGCGGTCACGAGCGGCGTCGCGGCGAGGAGATCGATCGCGCGACGCGCGATCTCGTCGTGACGGCCATCGGCGAGCAAGAGACGGAGCGCTTCGCGCCCCAGATCATGGTGGATGCGGTCCGCGGCTTCGCCGACCGGGCGCCGCTCGTCCGCGACGAAACGCGCATCCGAGAACCCCTGCGGGTAGCGCCGCAGGAACACGGCCTTCATCTCGGGAAGACTGCGAAAAACGCACGACGCGCGGCTGCGGGCGATTGCCACGTCGTCGAGG
>CAZPJJ010000173.1:0-8252 GCA_964586535.1 uncultured Acidobacteriota bacterium
GGACTGGCGATCGGCCTCAAGCTCGCGGAGCGCATGGGCGGCGCGATCTGGGTGGAGAGCGAACCGGGGAAGGGCTCGGTCTTTTCGTTCAGCATTCCCAGCGATCCGGTTCCCGAAATGCCGACCTCCGACTTCCTCCTGCCGCGGCACCCCGCTCTCGCCGGTCGCACTTTGCTGGGCATCGTCAAAGACGAGTCGATTGCCCGCATCGTAAGAACTCTCGCCGAGTTCTGGGGCCTCGACGCGACGGTCGTCGCGTCGCACGACGAGGCGCTCGACGCGATGGACGCGCAAGGACAGCCGGACCTCCTGCTGGTCTCGACATCGCCGCTCGCCTGCAAGGCGACGTGCGCACCCGTCGAGCGCTTCCACCGCGTCAGCCGCGGCCGGCGAGCGGTGACGATGCGCGCGTTCTCGGAAGGGGCGGCCGTGAACTGCCGGGACATCACGATCTCGACACCCTTGCCGCTGCGCCCGGCCCGGCTCCACGCCGCTCTGCTTCAGTCGCTGCAGGGCTCTTTCGCGAACGGTCGGCCATCACCCACGGAGCGGCACGAGACGACATCCCCATCCGACTTGCCGCTCCTCGAGGTGCTCGTCGTCGAGGACAACTTGATCAACCAGCGCGTCGCGAAGCGCATGCTCGAAACGCTGCCCGTGCGCGTCTCGATCGCGTCGTCCGGCAGCGAGGCGCTGCAACTCTTCGAGGAGCGCGCGTTCGATCTCGTCTTCATGGACGTGCGCATGCCGGGCATGGACGGCATCGAGGCGACGTGGCGCATTCGCGCGCTGCCGCGAGCCCATCAGCCGCGAATCGTGGCGATGACCGCCGACGCGCTGGCCGAGACTCGGGATCTCTGCCTCGCCGCGGGCATGAACGGTTACCTCACCAAGCCCCTGGTCAGCGCCGCGCTGAGCGCCATCGTCGAGGAGGTCATGGCCGCGCGCGTTCTGGCGACGTGAGGCCTTCGTCTACGGAGCCGGCTCGGAAGCGCCCGCGTCGTTTTCGGCGACGACGAGCCACGTGAAAAGCGTTTCGGTGGCCGTCGCGGCGCCAGCGTCCTCGAACATGGGCGTCGGTGACACGTCTTCGACGAGTCCACGCTCCGCGAACCCTCCGCTCACCTGCTGCGAGCGATGGACGCGGTAGCGCACCGCCTCGCCTCGATCCGGTGCGGTCTCAGGGCGCTGCCAGGTCAACACGGCGTTCGACGCGTCGCGGGCGACGAGGAGCGTCTCGACGGTCGCGGGCGGCGGATCGTGGACGTCGCAGACGGGCTCCCAGAACACGACCTCGTCGATGGCGGCCTCGATGAGATTGCCGGTGGCGGGGCCATCCGCGGCGGAGACTTTGAGCCGTACGTCGGGACCAGGCGTCACGAAGTCGGCGACGCGGAACGAGACGTCGGTCCACGAGGCCGCGCTCTCGTTGGTGCCCATGGATTCGAGCGTCACGTCCGGGGAGGTCGCGCTCTCGCGGATTTCGAGGCGCCAGAAGTCGCCGGCGTCCTCGCCGCGATCGCGGTTTGCGAACCAGCGCGCGATGCGCACGCGCGCCTCGGGCCGCCCGCTGAGATCGTAAGCGCCGGAGCGCGCGACCACGACGCCGTCATCGACATCGTCGACGCCGACGGAGGAGTTGTCCGCGGTGTAGAGACAGCGCACGCCGGGGTCGGGCGTGCGGTCGTCCTCGGGCTGGAACTCCGTGCCCTGGGGATCGCCGAGCTTCCACGCCCCGCGCGTCGCCGTGCTCTCGGCGGGCACGTGCGCCCAGGTCGTCGCGCCCTCGAAGTCGTCGCGGAGGAAGACGCTCTCGGTTCCCGTGGGCAGCGTGAGCGCCTCCGAGCGCGTGAAGCCGTCGGCTTCGTAGGTGAGCGTGACCACGAGAGGCGTCGTGCAGGTGAAGCCCGCCGCGAGGCGCACGCGCGGATGCGGGGCGACGGTCGCCGCACTGGCCTGGCTCGCGAGATCGGGAAGCCCCGCGACCTCTTGGACGACGGTGGCACCGGGAGTCGTCGTGGCGACGCGCACGCGCACGTTCGCGGCGAGGTCGGTGCCGCTGTTGACGAGCGTCGTCACCAAGTCGATCCACTCCCCGGGCTCGAGGATGCCGTCGGCATCACCGCCCGGCGAGTCGTCCGCCACCAGATCGACGCGCTCGAGCATGATGCCCTCGACGGGAAGGCGGCCCGTCGCGACGAGTGCCCAGTCCTGCGGCGGCGCGGGAAGCGCGAACGCGCGCACGCGGATCGTCCACGCGCCCGGCTCGGGATTCTCGATGCGCAGCACCTCGACGTTGTTGCGCCGGTCGGCCGCTCCGCCCGGTTGGCTCGCTCCTCCGTCGAAGACGTTCCCGCGATAGACCGTCCCTGAGGGCGCGACGGCTTCGAGGTCGAGATCGTTGACGAGATTGATCGCCGCCGCGGGCGTCGACGGTTCGTCCGTCCACGCGAGCACGACGCGAAGAGGCTCGCTACCGTCGAGGACGTCGAGCGACTCCTCGTGCAGGCCTCCCGCCGCGGCGAACCCGGTGCGCCCGTCCCGTGCGAAGAGGCGCTTACGGTCGCCTGCGACGTAGAGCACGTCGTCGAGCGTCACCCTTCCCCACCCTTGCTCGTTCGACGGCGGAGGCGAAGCGATGTTCTCCATCGGCTGCGCGCCGGCAATGAGCGCCGCCTTGACGAGCGCGGCACTCGGCACGAACCCGTCGGCGACGTTCGCCGCACCCGAGGGGTAGTAGCCGCGATCGAAGTACTCGCGCGCCAGCGCCGCGAGCCCCGCCGCCGTGGGGCACGCCATCGACGTGCCGCTCATCGACTGCGTGTTGCAATTGCCGGTCCCGACGTTGCCGTCGTTGTTGGCCGAGATGACGCTCGCGCCGGGCGCGGTGACATCGGGCTTGATGCGGTCGTCGTGCGTGGGCCCTTGCGACGAGAAGCTCGCGAGCGAGCTCGAGCTTTCGCCGTGGCTCGTCGCGCCGACGGCGAGCACGTTCTTGGCCGTCGCGGGGCTGGCGACCGTCGCGGCGCCCGGCCCGTTGTTGCCGGCGGCGAAGACGAGCAGGAACTCCGGATGCTCGCGCATGAAGCGGTCGGCGTCGGCGGAGCCGTCGGAGTAGATGTTGTAGGGCGTGAAGTTCTCGCGGTCGCCGTAGGAATTCGAGTGGATGCGCGCGCCCTGCTGCCACGCCTGCAGGAAGAAGGGCTCGAGCGACGCCGCGGGGCAGCCGAGCGCCGGCATGTCGGCGCAGTCGTCGACGCCGTAGCCGCCGTCTTGGACGACGAGTTTCGCCAAGGGCGCCATGCCGTCGGCCGCGTCGCGGACTCCGGGCGAAGCGATGTTGTCGCCGGCGATCGAACCCGCGACGTGCGTGCCGTGGTCCTGCGTGTCCCAGTCCGTGGCGTCGGCCGGGTTCTCGGCGCCCCAGAGGAAGTTCACGATCGCGACTTTGCGGCGCGAGAAGTCTGGCGAGCCGGGATCGAAGCCCTGCACCGTCGGCGGCAAGGTGCCGTCCGCCTCGCGGAAGAAACACATGTCGGCGTCGAGTCCCGTGTCGAGCACGCCGACGACCTGCCCCTCGCCGAGGAGCCCGGCGTCGAAGATCGGCGTCTCGCCGGGCCGCGAGAGGCCCGCCTGGCCGACCCAGGCGCTGGCGTCGTTGAGCAGGCGGTACTGCGGACGGCGGCCGAGCCAGAGCGTCTCGGGCCACGCGGCGATCGTCTCCCGGACGCGGACGACGTCCCCTTCGCTGGCCTCGATGACCACGCGCCCGGGGCGCTCGAATGCAGCGAGGCCGCCGTCTCGCGAGCCTTCCAGGACGGCGCTGACGCGAAGTCCCAGCGAGGCGGCGCGCGCTGCGACGTCATGGGCATCGGCGTGAGCGAAGAGGTGGATCGTGATCGGCATGGAGCGGGGCGCTCCATCGGCCTCGGCGACCGACGCTCCGAGCGCCAGCAGCGCCGGGTCGATCCGCAGGCCGGGATGGTAGGGCGCGTGCCACGAGAAGCCCGGCAGGGCGCGAAGGGAGGGCGATGCTCCGGCGGGAAGCCAGGCGAGGTAGGCATCGGGCCCGAGCGCGGCGACGAGGCGGATCCCGGACTTCTCGGCGGCCTGGCTCCATGCGGCGGGTGCGGGTCCGGCCAGCTTCACGAGCGCGGCACCGCCCTCGGCTTCGAGAAGCTCTGGAGACCGCGTGAGCGCCTCCGTCAGGCCCGCGGTGTCGCCGGGTCCCCGGACGACGCCCCCGACGAGGCGGACGGCGTCCTCGGCGGCCTGAATCGCCGCGCCGGCGAGCACGGCGGCGATGCACAGAACGAGAACACGGGCTGCGGAGGCGGCGCGGGAGGGGGCTGACATCGGGGTCTCCGTGGAGGGGCGCGGTGCGGGAGTTATACGACGAGCCCGGGTCTCGGCGCCCGGCCGCCTGTCGCGATCATTTCGCCGGCACGCCGGTCAAGGTTCCGGTTAGAAACGCCGAAAAGTCCCCTAGCGCGCAATGTCCCCCGGAGCGACGTTTGCCGGGGGGGAATCCGCCCATGGATCGGGACGGGATGGCGAGAGATCGGGAACCGCAGAGCGCGTACGTGACACCGTCGCTGATCGCCGACGGCGCTGGAAACGTGCTCTCGGCCAGCCCCGAGGCCATCGCGCTGCTCGGCGGCGAGAGTCTCGCCCGCCGCGTGCCCGAGAGTTGGTCTGCGTTGCTCGCGCGCTGCGAGCGAGCGGGTACCGCGCACGCGCTCTCGATTCTCGCGGGCGGACGCACCTGGGTTGCGACCGCGGTCTCGACCGGCGACGGCCGCGTGGCGATCGCGCTCGCGCCGTCGTCGACGGCGTGTTCGTCGTGCAGCGGCGACGGCCGCTACCGAGCGCTCATCGACGCGATCCGCGACGGCGTCCTCATCGCCGATCTCGACGAGAACATCACCTTCGCGAATCAAGCCGCGTGCGCGATGCTGGGCTACTCCGAGCACGAGCTCCGCGAGTTCAACATGCGCGAACTCGTCGGCAGCGAGGACTTCGCGCGGATTCGCACCGAGACGGCGCAGCGCGTGCGCGGAGAACGCAACGCGTACGAAGTGCGGATGAGGGCCAAGTCCGGCGCGAACCTTACGATCATGATCTCCGCCGCGCCGCTGATGGATGATCACGGGCAGGTGACGGGAGCGATCGGCATCCTGCGCGACGTCACGGAGCGCCGCGCCGTCGAGCGCGAACTCGAGGCGGGACGCCGGCGCCTTGCCTCGCAGAACCGCACTCTGACGCTCATGGCCCGCGATCCCGCGGTCCATGCCGGCGACCTCGACAACGCGCTCTTCCGGATCACCGAGGCAACGGCACGCACGCTCAACGTCGAGTCGGCGTCGGTGTGGCTTTTCGATCGTGGGCGGGGCGACCTCGTCTGCGCCGATGCGTTCGAAGACGCGAAGAACCGCCACGCACGCGGCCAGCGCATTCGAGTGGCGGCTTGCCGGGACTACCTCGCCGCCGTCGAAAGGGACCGGCTGCTCGCCGTCACGAACGCGAACGCGGACGCCCGCACGGTCGAACTCGCCTCCGCCGAGGACGGCGTGCGCCGGCGCGAGCGCGCGCTCCTGGACGTGCCGATCCGCAGCATGGGCCGGCTTATCGGCGTGCTCAGGCACGAGGCCCCCGCGGGACGCACGTGGACGCCCGACGAGCAGCTCTTCGTCGTCGCGCTGGCCGACCTCATCGCACGCGTCGCCGAGAACGGCGAGCGCCATCGCATCGAAGAAGAGATCCGCGCCATCGCGCGCTTTCCGGACGAGAATCCGCAACCCGTGCTGCGCGCGACGCGCGAGGGAACCGTCCTCTACGCGAACCTGATCGGCCGCCAGGTACTCACCGCGTGGTCGCGTGGCCTCGGCCGGCGCCTCCCGGAGGAACTGGCAAAGGTCGTCACCGACTCCTTCGACAGCGGTAGCCAAGCGACGACGGAGATCGGCTCCGACGGGCGCGTGCTGCGCTTTCTCGTCGTTCCGGTGCTCGGAGACGGGTACGTCAATCTCTACGGCGAGGACATCACCGAGCTGCGACGCTCGATGGACGAGATCGAGCGCGCACGCGAGGCGGCGCTTGCGGCGGCGGGCGCGAAGTCGCGCTTCCTCGCGACGATGAGCCACGAGATCCGCACGCCGCTCAACGCCGTCCTAGGCGTCGCGGAACTGCTCGCGGACACGGCGCTCACGGACGAGCAGCAACGCTTGCTCGAGCTCATCGAGACATCGGGGCGCTCGCTCTTGCACGTGATCGACGACGTACTCGACTTCTCGAAGATCGAAGCCGGACGATTGACGCTGGAACGATCGGCGATCGAAGTGCCCGGGCTGATCGAGGAGACGGTGATCTCGCTCTCCGTGGCGGCCCAGAGCAAGGGCCTCGAGCTGGTTTCGGCCGTAGCTTCGCCCGGATCGCTCGCCTTGGAGGGGGATCCGACGCGCGTGAGGCAGATCTTGCTCAATCTCGTCGGCAACGCGCTCAAGTTCACGAGCGAAGGCTCGATCGTCGTCGAGTCCCGAGTCGAGGATGCAAGCGACGGTAACGTGCGGCTTCGCGTGGACGTGCGAGATACGGGCCCCGGAATTCCCGAGGACAAGCGGACATCGATCTTCGATGCCTTCGCGCAGGCCGACGATTCGACGACGCGACGGTTCGGCGGAACTGGCCTGGGGCTCTCGATCAGCGCTCGGCTCGCCGAGGCCATGGGGGGCCGGCTGACCGTTTCGGACAATCCGGGAGGCGGAAGCTGCTTCACGCTCGAGTTCCCGGCCCGCGTCACGCGGCCGCGCGCCGAGGATCTCGCGCACACGATTCCGCTCCAAGGCATCGAGGTCGTCGCCATCGAAGCGCAACCCGCCGCACGCGAGGCGCTCTCGGTCTGCTTGCGAGCCCAGGGCGCGCGCGTCCACGTGTTCCCCTCTGTCGCAGACGCGCGCCAATCGACGGCTCTCGTCGCGCCCGCGGTCGTCGTCGTCTCCGCGATCGACGAGCGGGAGGCGGCCGCGGCGGCGCGGGATCTCGCCGGCTGGGCGCCCGTGGCGAACTTGCCGCGCGTCCTGCTCGCCCCGGGATCGGCACTCGCCCCCGCAGCGGTTCTGGCGGCGCTCGGTACCGCGATGCGCGTCAACAAGCCCTGGCGCAGCGGAGAGATCGCGCACGTCGTTCTCAACGCGATCGGGCTCTCGGACGGACGCCGGGCGATCGACGCCGATGGGGATGGCGACGCGGACACGATGGGCCGCCTCCGCGTCCTCGTCGCCGAGGATCATCCGATCAACCGCATGCTCGCGACGCGCATGCTGCAGCGGGCGGGGCACGAAGTCGTCTCGGTGGAGAATGGCGCGGAAGCCGTGACGGCGATCGAGAGCGGCCGCTTCGACCTCGTGCTGATGGACGTGCAGATGCCGGTCATGGACGGGCTCGACGCGACCCGCGCCGTGAGACGCCGCGAAGCCGTGACGGGGCATCACATCCCGATCATCGCGCTCACGGCGTTCGCGCTCGCCGGAGACCGCGAACGATGCCTCGAGGCGGGCATGGACGACTACCTCTCGAAACCGATGCGGGCCGAGTCGCTCCTCGCGGCGATCAAGCGGCTGCAGAGGCGTTTCGCGATCGCGAGGACCTGAGGCCGGTCCAGGACCGGTCGTCGCCGCCGCTCTCGCTCATCGAAACCGATCACCGCGGCTCAAGCGAGGAAGATGCCCTTCTCGCCGTCGTCATCGGGCGCCATCGACTCCATGAGCACCTTGTAGAGCACGTCGACGCGTTCTTTCACATCGCGTCCGGCGAGGAAGCGCAGACGGTCGCGCGTCCGCGCGAGAAGGAGCGCTCCCAGGCGGTACACGAAGAGGTGCTGATCTTCGTCGTCACGGACGAGCTTGAAAGCCTGCGGGGAGGCGCCCCGGGCCGCGGCGTGACGCGCCGCGAGCTGGCCGAGAATCTCCACGGCGGAGGAGAGCGAAAACGAGCGATCGAGCGGATCTTCGTCGGGAAGTGCGAGCGACTTCGCCATGCGGTAGGGCCGATCGGAGTCGATTTCTTCGAGACGGCAGCGATCCATACCGTAGACGACGATGTTGTAGCGGCCGTCGGCGAGCTTCTCGTGAGCCACGAGGAGAGCCGCCGTGGCAACGTCGTGGATCGGCGGCGCGAGGTCGTTCTCGAGCGGAGCCCCCTTGACGCAGGGGATGGCCAGCCAACGGTCGTCTTCTTTGCGCGCGAGGAGATCG
>CAZPJJ010000174.1:0-8242 GCA_964586535.1 uncultured Acidobacteriota bacterium
ACCGTCCGCTGATCTTTGCGATGTCGAATCCCGATCCGGAGATCCCCTTCGAGGTCGCGAAGGCCGCCCGCCCGGATGCAATCGTCGCCACCGGGCGTTCCGACTACCCGAACCAGATCAACAACGTGCTCGGCTTCCCGTTCATCTTCCGCGGCGCTCTCGACGTGCGTGCCAGCGAGATCAACCTGACGATGAAGCTCGCCGCCGCGCACGCGCTCGCCGAGCTTGCGCGCACGGACGTTCCGGACGAAGTGCTCCGCGCCTACGGCGAAGACGAGATGCACTTCGGCCCGGATTACATCATCCCGAAGCCGCTCGACCCCCGCGTCCTGCTCTGGGTCGCGCCGGCGGTCGCGCAGGCCGCGATCGACACCGGCGCCGCTCGCATCGACGACTGGCCCGGCAAAGAGGCCTACGCGAGAAAGCTGGAGTCGCTGCTCGGTCCGGCGCGCCGTGTCATGGGCGCGATCATGGAGAAGGTGCGCCGCAAGCCGGGACGCATCGCCTTCCCCGAGGGCGCCGATCTTCGCGTGATCAGGGCCGCCCAGCGCCTCGTCGACGAAGGCCTCGCGACGCCGATCCTGCTCGGAGACGAGGAAGAGATCCGCGGCATGGCCTCCGCTCACGAATTGAGCCTCGACGGCTGCGAGATCCTCCAACCGAACAAGTATCCGGATCGAGAGTGCCTGGCGGATCGTCTCTACCAGATCCGCCAGCGTCGCGGAGTCGCGCCGCGCACGGCTCGCCGGCTCATCGAGGACACGACGGTCTTCGGATTGATGCTCCTCGACAAGGGCATCGCCGACGGCCTCGTCGGCGGGGTCGGGCGGAGCTATCCGCGCACGGTCCGTCCTGCGCTCGAGATCATCGGAACGCGGCCCGGCGCGAAGTCAGCGTCGTCGGTGATGGCGGCCATCCACGAGGACAAGATCTTCCTGCTCCTCGATCCCGCGATCAACATCGATCCTTCGGCCCACGATCTCGCCGAAATGGCGATCTTCGGCGCCGAGACGGCGATGGAACTCTTCGACGTCGATCCGAAGGTGGCGATGCTCTCGTTCTCCAACTTCGGATCCGTGCGCCACCCCAAGGCACGCATCGTGGCCGAGGCCGCCGAGCTGGCGCGTCGCTCGCGCCCCGATCTCGTGATCGACGGCGAGATGCAGGGCGATGTCGCACTCAACCCCGAGATCGCCGCGATCTTCCCGCATTCGCGCATTCAAGGCGACGCCAACGTCCTGGTCTTCCCCGACCTCAATAGCGGCAATATCGCCTACAAACTGCTTCGCGAGATCGCGCGCGCCGAAATGGTCGGCCCCGTGCTCTGCGGACTCGCGAAACCGGTGAATGTCCTCGCGCACGGTGCGTCTGTCGAGGAGATCGTGCGCGCCGCCGCGCTCTCGTGCATTCAGGGCCGCAAACGCAGCGTCGAGGAGCGCCGCGTCTTCGTCTGATCCAGACCGCGCCGATCGATACCTGTCATGAGCGGCGGACGGGTACTTCCCCGTCCGCCGCGCGCGTTTCGAGGCGGCTCTGGAACCAGTGCCGCCACGAGCGCACGGATGGAAGGACTTGGCGCTCGAGAACCGCGGCGGCTTCTGTCCGGTTCTCGGCCGCCCGAGCCTCCGCGAAGTCACGCAGCGAACGCGTCAGATCACCGTGGACACCCCGGGGACGCGGCCCAGCCGGCTCGTGAGCCTCCAGGGCAAGCGCCAACTCGGCCAGGGCGCGCAGACCGTCCTCGAGGTGCTGGGCTTCGCGCGCGGTCCCATGGACGGTCCCCGCGCGCAGCGCGACCACGAGTCCCGGCGACTCGCGCTCGAGCGTTTCGAGAAAGCGTGATGCCGTGGCCAGCGCGCGCAGCGCGCGCACGCCCTCGCCTTGCTCCCGATGCCGATCCCCGTCAACGTCCATTGGCCATCCCTCGGAGGCGGCTCTTCGCGGCCGCGGGTCTGGATTCCAATATGGGGCGCCCCTCAGGGTCCCGGCCATTGAGTAGAATCGCGGGGTCGTTCCGTCCTCGCTCCGCTGCCGGGAGCGATCGTGAGAGCCCATGCGCCGTCATCGCGCCACCTTAGTCGTCGCGCTCGCGATCGCACTGATCTCGACACGCGATGTCGCGGCGTTCACACCGGAGACGCGCGCGCTCGTCATCGAACGCGCCACGAAACTGCTCCCCGATGCGCTGCGCCGGCAGTTCACGCGCCACGCGCGGTCGCTCTACCGCGGCGCCCTCGAGGGCGTCGACGAGATCGGCCCCGGCCACTCCGCGCTCGATCCCGGCGATGGCGACACCGCGCTCGCGCGTGCGGTCGCCGAAGCCACGGCCGCCGTCGACGAGCGGCTGCCGATGCGCGAGGTCGCGCTCCGTTTCGGGCGCATCGCGCGCGTTTGCACCGATCTTTCCTTTCCGCTGCACGTGGGCCCTGACGACCCCCGAGAGGCGGCGCTCTACCTCGAATACGCGCGCTTCATCGAATCGCGACTGGACAGGATACGCGTGACTTTCGCCGGATTCGAGGATCCGCGCCTCGCGCAAGGCGACATCGAGGGATTCGCCCGCGAGGTCGCCCTTCGCGCGCGCCAGGACTACGACGGCATCATTCGGAGCTACCATCCTGAGGGCCGCAGGTCCGTCAGCGCGGACTTCGACGATCGTTCCGTCGCCTTTGCGAGCGCGTCTCTCGAAGTGTCGCTAGCGGTGACCGCGACGGCCCGCGCATGGGTCTATGCCTGGCACGAAGCGAACGGCGATCTCGAGGGGAGCCTCGTCCGCTCGCGCAAGCAGCCTTTCGGCCCCCCGCAGGCCGCCGAACCCAAGGCTCGTGCCTTGATCGAGCAAGTAGAAGAGGAGAAGCGTCAATGAGCGTTCGCCAGGAAGAAAGTTCGCAACGAGTCGTCCCGGTCCGGCGAGCCATTCTCTCCGTCTACGACAAGGACGGGATCGTCGAACTCGCGCGATCGCTCACCGAGATGGGCGTCCTGTTGCTCTCGACCGGCGGTACGGCTCGTCTGCTCATCGAGGAGGGTCTGCCGATCCGCCGCATCTCCGACGTGACCGGCGTCCCGGAGATGCTCGACGGTCGCGTCAAGACGCTCCATCCCAAGGTGCACGCAGGGATCCTCGCGATCCGCGACAACGAGAAGCATCGCCGCGACCTGTCGTCGTACGGCGCGGAGCCGATCGATCTCGTCGTCGTCAACCTCTACCCATTCGAGAAGACCGCGCGCATGGAGGATCTGGGCCTGCAAGAGATCGTCGAGATGATCGACATCGGTGGGCCGACGATGGTCCGCGCGGCCGCCAAGAACTTCCGCGACGTGGGCGTCGTCGTCGATCCACGGGACTACGCGCTCGTGGTCGAGGATCTCCAGACGCAGGGCGGCCTCGCCGATACCACGCGCCTGACTCTCGCGCGCAAGGCGTTTCGGCATACGGCTTCCTACGACACGGCGATCTTCTCCTTCCTCTCGCAAATCGACGTCGATGGACAGAAGAAGGCAACGGACTCGCTCTTCCCGCAGAAATTCACGCTCGAACTCGAGAAGATCCAAGATCTTCGCTACGGCGAGAACCCGCATCAGCGCGCCGCCTTCTATGGCGAACTGCAGGGTAACGAAGCCACGCTCGCGACGGCCGTTCAGATTCACGGCAAAGAGCTCTCTTTCAACAACCTGCTCGATCTCGACGCAGCCATGGCGGCGGTGCAGTCGATTCGGGGCATCGGCGCGGTCGTCGTGAAGCACCTCAATCCTTGCGGTGCCGCGCGCGCCGAGAGCGCAGCGGAGGCGTTTCGCCGCGCGCGCGAAGGCGATCCGGTCTCGGCGTTCGGCGGCATCGTCGCGCTCAACGCGCGCGTCGACGACGAGGCCGCCGCCGAGCTCTCGAGCCTCTTCCTCGAAGCGATCGTTGCTCCCGACTACACGACGGAAGCGCTCGACGAACTGCGCAAGAAGAAGAACCTGCGCGTGATGCAGTGGGCCGAGCCAACGGGCGCTCGGCCTCCCGGACTCGACGTGCGTCGGGTCGCCGGAGGGTACCTGCTCCAGGAGTGGGACGAAGACGACCCGCTGGCAGATGTGCGCGTCGTCACGAAGCGCGCGCCCAGTGACGCCGAAATGGACGCGTTGCGCTTCGCCTGGGCGCTCTGCCGTCATGTCAAGTCCAACGCGATCGTGTTCGTCAAGGACGACCGCATCGTCGGCGTCGGCGCCGGCCAGATGAGCCGTGTCGACTCGGTACGCCTCGCCCACGAGAAGGCCGGCGAGCGAGCGAAGGGCGCGGTCATGGCATCCGACGCGTTCTTCCCGTTCCGCGACGGTGTCGACGCGGCGGCGGCCGCGGGCATCCGCGCGGTGATTCAGCCCGGCGGAAGCGTCCGCGACGAAGAGGTGATCGCCGCGTGCGACGAGCATGGCCTCGCGATGGTGTTCACCGGAAGGCGGCACTTCAAACACTGATCCGGACGGCGGATCCTGCCCGGCGAGCGCCCGCGATCAGTCCGGAAGAGCGCGCAGCGTGAGTCCGTTGACGTAGACGCGGAACGCATCGTCGGCGTCGCGCGTGCGGTAGCGTTGCGCGACTTCACGGAGACGAATCGTCTCGGGATTCTCTGGATCGTGCTCGAGACTGTCCGCGAGAAAGCGGCGTGCTTCGGCGATCTGGCCGGACTGCAGCGCGAGGACTCCCATGTTGTACCAGCCGGCCGCGATCCAACGGTCGAGGTTCGGCGGCTTGTGCTCCGTCGGGAGCCGATAGAAGAGCCTCAGAGCTTCGTCGTAGGAGCCGCGCTCGAAGGCGACGCGCGCTTCGGCGATGCGCTCCTGGGCTTGTTGATGTTCACGTTGCAGAACGCGAGCGGTCTCGAGGCGGTCGAGGACATCGAAATCGCGCGGGTCGGCGGTCTGCGCGGCGGCGAGGAGTTCCACGGCACGAGCCGGATCACCCTCGTCGAGCGCGGCCTGTGCCTCTCGCACGAGGCGCGGTACGTCTCGCGAGGTGTAGCGAGGAGCGGGCTCGGACGCTGGCACCTGTTGATTCGTAACCGGCTCGGGGGTTGCCTGCGGCGCTTCTTCGCCCTGGGGCTTCGGGGCACGACCGCGCTTCACGATGGCACCCGCGTTGGCCGCGGCGACCTTCACATCGGCGCGATCGGTGTCGCCCCCGAGGATCTCCAGCGCTCCAAGCGCGTACCAAGCCGCGCCCGCCAAGCCCACGAAGAGCACTGCGGCCACCGCTAGCCGAACGACCCTGGAGCCGCCGCCATGCCGCACGCGCGCCGGCCTCGTCGACGGAAGCGGAGCCGCCGGCGCCTGTGCCGCTGGCGGCGGGGTGACCGGCGGGAGCGCGATGTGCACGGGCGGCGGAATGGCTACCGTCGCCGCAGGCGAGGAGGGCGCGGGTCGCGTCTTGCTCGTCCCGTGCGCGGCACCCGCTCCCCAGAGCGGATCTGACGAGGGGGGCAGTTTCTTCGGTTGTCCGGCGGTGTCGAACTCTTCTTCGCCGAGGTCGGAGAACGGGTCCTGGTGGGCGGCAGCCGACGTGGCTGGATCCTCCTGCGGAGCCGTCCCGGCAAGCGGTATCGAGGGCAGTTCCGTCACATCGACGTCGTCGCCGAGGATCGAGGGCGCCTCGTTCGAGGGCGGTGCAGGCACGAGGCGCGCGGCGGAAGTGGGGGTGTCTTCGGCACGCCGCAGGTAATCGACTGCCTCGGTATGGCCCGGCACCACCTGGAGAACCTGTCGGAAGAGCGGAACGGCGACCTCGACGCGGCCGCGCTCGAACTCTTCGATCGCCTCTGCGAGGAGGATCTCGGCGTCGTCCGCCTGTCTCTGCTCGCGCCCCCGCGCTTCGGCGAGGATGTCGTCCGCTTCTTCGTAGTTGTCGGCAAGGGCGAGAGCGCGCCCGGCAAGAGCGATGGCGTCCTTGTTGCGTCCCTGCTCCAGCGCGGAGCGAGCCGCACCCACGAGCGTCCGCGCTTCGTCCGAAGTGTCGGCAAACGACGACCCCGCGGCTGAGGCCACCGGCCCTGAGTTCTCGGGCCAGCGGGCCTCGGGCGGATCATCGTCGATCGAACCCACGGCATCGAGAAGGTCGCGGATCGAAGGCGCATCGGCGTCCGGATTCGGCGCTGCGGGAGCCTTCGGCACCACCGGCTGGGGAGCCGCCACCGCGGGCTTACGGGCCGGCGCGTTGGCGGCGACGTCGAGGTCCAGTTGGAGATCGAAAGCGCTCGCACCGGGCGTGCGGTCCGCGGGAGCCGCTGTCGGGGGCAGGCGACTCTGCGTCTCTTCCAGGAGAACGGCGATCTCGGCATCGGCTGGGTCCTCGATCGCCAGCTCGCCGAGCAGGCCGGCGGCTTCTTCGATCTGGCCGAGGGCGATCTTTTCGCGGGCGCGCGCGAGAGCGGCGCGCTTGATCGCATCGAGACCGGAGGCGACGCCGGTGGGCTCGTCGGAACCATCCAGGCTGCCCAGCCCATGGCGGGCGCCTTCGTGCCCGGGGTCGATCTGCAGGATGGCCTCCCACACTTGTCGCGCAGCCTGTGCATCGCCCTGTTCGAGCGACGCCAGCGCTTGAGCGTGGAGGTCGGCGAGTGGATCGTGGCTAGTCGTTTGGCTCACTGTGGGTCTTTACCCCCGCCGCGAATATAGGGAGCGGGGTGAGCCTCGGGCAATCCAAAGCCGGTCAGGAGTCTCTCGCGAGCGGAACGAGCCCGGATCGATCACCGAAAACTGGACGCGCCCCCCTGGGTACTCGCTTCGCAGCCGCGGGTCTGCCCCGCGAACCGGGCGAGGGATCGGGGTCAGGCGCTCGCGCTTCGTGCGGCCCGATGCCGGTCGCGACACTCCATCGAGCAGTAGAAAAAGTCGCCGTCCTGAATGGCCCGCTCTTCGGGAAGGGCGACCTGGCACCAGGGATCGCGGACGAGACGACCCGAGGCCACGCGTGGCGTCCCGGGCGTGGCCCCCTCACGAGGCGGATGCCGCGGTGAAGTGCGTTCTTGGCGCGGAAGCACGGCACTGAGGACCTTTCCCGCGAGCCAGGCGATGAGTCCGACGACGATGGCTCGAAAGAGCAGCGAGATCAGCCCCATCCGGACCTCCTTGCCGGGAACCGCGCTCACCCGGACTCTTCGCCGAACCTGTGTAGAAAACGCCGCGGATGTCCCTCAGATGGGCCGCTCGTAGGTCGCGCAGACGAAGTGACGAGCCCAAGCGAGTGGCCAGCGAACAGATCCGGCATTTTCGGCCAGAGCTTCATGAAGAGTCCGGGCCAAGGCGGCTCCTCACGACGACGATGCCACGGGGGGGAGGCTGGCGCACCCAGGCGGGCTCTTCGACAATGGCGGCGCATGGAAGACGCCACCGGAAAACCGAATCTCTACGGCATGAACCGCGAGGAATTACGGGACGCGCTCGCCGCCGTCGATCCCGCTCCGTTTCGCGCCAAGCAGGTCTTCGCCGCGCTCTATCGGCGCGACGCACTCGATCCCGCATCGTGGACGGAGTGGCCCTCGGCCCGGCGCGCGGCGGTGGCGGAGACCTTCGACATTACCCGCCCTCGACTGGCGAACCGAGCGGAGGCGAGCGACGGCACGATCAAATTCGTCCTCGATCTGCCGAAGGGCGGGCGCGTCGAGGCGGTCGCGATCCCCGCCGACGGCCGCATGACGTTCTGCATCTCGTCGCAGGTGGGCTGCGCCTTCGGCTGTGCGTTCTGCATGACAGCCAAGCTCGGTTTCACGCGCAACCTCGACGCCGGCGAGATCGTCGGCCAGGTCGCGGCGCTGCTTCGCGAAACGGGAACCGACCACGGCCAATACAACATCGTGTTCATGGGTATGGGCGAACCGCTGCACAACGTCACCAACGTCAAGGCGGCATTGAGCCTGCTCTTCGACGAACTCGGCTTCGACCTCGGACCGAAGCGAGTGACGGTGTCGACCGTGGGCTTGCCGAAGCAGATTCTCGCGCTGGCGGACTCTCCCGTTCCGCCTCGTCTCGCCGTCTCTCTTGTCACCGCGGACCAAGCCCTTCGCGAAACGCTGATGCCCGTTGCCAAGCGCTTCGCGCTCGACGAACTGGGAGAAGCGATTCGCCGCTACGGGGCCGGCAAGCGCGACCGGCCGACGCTCGAAGTCGTGATGCTCGACGGTGTCAACGACGACCCGCGGCTCGCAGGGCCGCTTGCCGAGTACGCGCGCTGGACGCGCACGAAGGTCAACCTCATCGAATTCAA
>CAZPJJ010000175.1:0-8193 GCA_964586535.1 uncultured Acidobacteriota bacterium
GCGGAAAGGTCGCCGCCTGCGGCGGCGATCCGGTCGCCATAAATGGCGCCCCTACAGGACCGCCCGCGGTACATCGAATCGTACCCCCGCGAAGAGTGCCCTCAGTGCATCGAATCGTACCCCCACGAAGAGCGCTCTCGGTGCATCGCATGGTGTGCGGCGATAGATCTTTCGCTCCGCTATACCGAAGCGCGCCACCAAACGCGCGCGCCGTTCCCGACGACGTCGCCCGATCTTGACGCTATGCTTCCCGTCTCTCTTCCCTCACCAAGGAGATCAGCCATGCCCCCCTCTCCTGGCACACTCTCCGACATTCATCCCGGCCTCACCTACGACGACGCGCCAGCCGCCATCGAGTGGCTCTGCCGCGCCTTCGGCTTTCAGAAACGCCTCGTCGTTCCCGGCGAAGACGGTCGCATCGAGCATTCCGAGTTGACGCTCGGGACGGGCGTCGTCATGGTTGGCTCGCCGAAGCCACAGCATCGCCGCGTCAGTCCCAAGCACCTTGCCGGTGTTTCGCACGTGTTGAGCGTTTATGTCGAGGATCCCGACGCGCATCACGCGGTCGCCGTCGCCGCGGGCGCTACGATCGTGCATCCCCTGACGACAGAGGAATACGGCGCGCGTGGCTACATGGTCACCGATATCGAGGGGCACCTTTGGTACTTCGGCAACTACCGTCCCGGCGAGTACTGGGACTGAAGCGCTGAGGGTTTGCCGCGGGACATGACGCGCCCGCGCAACGGCGCCTCGCGCCGTCTCTCGTGAGCGCGCCGCAACTCCACACCAGCCCATCGCCCGCGCCCACGACACGAGTCCCGCGTCAGTGGCCGCTATTGCCCTCCAGCCGAGCGCACTTCGGGACGAAAGCGACAACGAAGGGGGCACTCGTGCGGCGCAGCGGTCATTCGGCGGGGACTCGTGTTGAGGGGGGCCGCTCCTCGGCCGTCCTCTCCTCGATGCGCTATCCTCACAGCGCCGTTCGCGCCGCCGTCCCGAGGCCGGCGCCACAGCCAGCGCTTCTCCGTCGCGCGAGGGGTGGAGACGGATGAGCTTCGAACATGCGAGGGGCATCGGCGAGACCGTGGCGTCGATCTATCGCGCCGAGTCGCGGCGTGTGCTCGCGACGCTGATCCGCCTGCTCGGCGATTTCGAGCTCGCCGAGGAGAGCATGCAGGAGGCCTTCCGCGCGGCGCTCGAGCAGTGGCCGCGCGAGGGCGTCCCGGCGCGGCCGCACGCGTGGCTGATCTCGGTGGGGCGCTTCAAGGCGATCGACCGGCTGCGCAAGAACGCGCGCTTCACGCACCTCGACGAGTCCGCGATCGAAGAACGCGCCGGCGCCGCGGCACCCGAAGTGCCCGAGCCCGCGGACGGCTTCCCGGACGACCGCCTGCGGCTCATCTTCACGTGTTGTCATCCGTCGCTCGCGCTCGACGCGCGCATCGCGTTGACGCTGCGCGAGCTCTGCGGCCTCACCACCGAGGAGATCGCCGCCGCATTCCTCATGCGCACGCCCGCGCTCGCGCAGCGCATCGTGCGCGCCAAGGCGAAGATCCGCGAGGCGAAGATTCCCTATCAGGTGCCGGCCGCGAGCGACCTTCCTGCTCGCCTCGAAGCGGTGCTCCGCGTCGTCTATCTCGTCTTCAACGAAGGCTACTCCGCGACCGCCGGTTCCTCACTCGTGCGCACCAACCTCACGAGCGAGGCGATTCGCCTCGGCCGCTTGCTGGTCGATCTCCTGCCCGAGCCCGAGGCGCTCGGCCTGCTCGCGCTCATGCTGCTGCAGGATTCGCGCCGCGCCGCGCGCACCTCGGCCGGGGGCGACGTCGTTCTCCTCGAGGATCAGGACCGCTCCCTCTGGGACCGCGCGCAGATCGATGAGGGCCTCGCGCTCGCCGGGCGCGCGCTCGCGTCGGGGCGCGTCGGGCCCTACGCGATTCAGGCCGCGATCGCCGCAGTGCACGCCGACGCCCCGCGAGCGGCAGCCACCGACTGGGCACGCATCGTGCACCTCTACGACCTGCTGCTGCGTGTCGAGCCCTCGCCCATCGTCGAACTCAATCGCGCCGTGGCGGTGGCGATGCGCGACGGCGCCGCGGCGGGGCTCGCGCTCGTCGACGCTATTCTCGATCGCGGCGACCTCGCGATGTACGCGCTCGCACATGCGACTCGCGCGGACTTCTTGCGACGCCTCGGGCGGACCGACGACGCCCGCATCGCCTTCGAGAAGGCGCTTTCGCTCACCCCGCAGGTGCCGCTGCGGCGCTTTCTCGCCCGTCGCCTTCGCGAGCTGTGAAATTTCCGCCACTGGCTGTCGATTCCGCGGGCTCCCGCCGACCAATTCACGAAACACCGGACGCAAGCCCCCCGAAACGCGCGCGGGGGCGCGGCCGGGCGGGACGAGACTCATGCAAGGAGTGACCGTCATGCAGATTCAGCCCTACCTCTTCTTCGAGGGCCGCTGCGAAGAGGCCATCGAGTTCTACCGGGGCGCGCTGCGCGCCGAGGTCGTGATGATGATGCGCTATCGCGAAAGCCCCGACCCCGTCCCCCCCGACATGGTCAAGCCCGGCTCGGGCGAGAAGATCATGCACGCCACGCTCAAGATCGGTGACTCGATCGTCATGGCCTCCGACGGCGGCTGCACCGGTAACGTCACCCATGGAGGCTACTCGCTCTCGATCGCCGTCCCCGACGCGGCCACTGCCGATCGCGTCTTCACCGCGCTCTCGCAAGGTGGCACCGTGCAGATGCCGCTCATGCAGACTTTCTGGTCGCCGCGCTTCGGCATGCTCGTCGATCGCTTCGGCATCGGCTGGATGGTCAACGTCGTGGGGGCCGGCTCGTGAGATATCTCTGTCTCGTCTATCGCGACCCGACGATCGAGGCTCATCTCGACGACCGCGAATGCGTTGACTTCGACAACACGTTGCGCGCCAGCGGGCACTGCATCGCGTCCGAAGCGTTGCAGCCCACCGATACCGCGACCACCGTGCGTGTCCGCGAGAGCGGCGTGACCGTCACCGACGGCCCCTTCGCCGAGACGAAGGAATATCTCTCGGGTTTCTACATGATCGAAGCCCGCGACCTCAACGAGGCGTTGCAAGTCGCCGCGCGCATTCCACCCGCGCGCGCCGGCAGCATCGAGGTGCGGCCGATTCGCCCCATCCGCGAGACCGTCCGCAGCTCGCGCTGACATCCCCGCGCGCATTGGCGTGAACGGCCGCGCCGCGCGGGTCGCGACGGACGCGGCTCGGAGCGGCGCCGGTTGCACGAGTTGCTACGACAACCAACGAACGGGCCGTTCCACGAGCCCGAAGGAGAGTTCGCATGCGTTACATGATCATCGTCAAGGCCACGAGCGACAGCGAAGCCGGCACCATGCCCGAAGAGTCGCTCTTCGCCGCCATGGCCGACTATCACGAGGAACTCATCAAAGCCGGCGTACTCCTCGCCGCCGACGGTCTTGCGCCCAGCCGCGACGGCTGGCGCGTCGTCTACGACGGTGCGACGCCGACCGTCGTCGATGGCCCCTTCGCGGAGACGAAGGAACTCATCGCCGGCTTCACCATCATCAGTGCCAACTCGCGCGAGGAGGCGCTCGATTGGTCGCGGCGCTTTCCCAATCCCGCCGGACCCGGCAAGCGCACGCACATCGAAGTGCGGCGCATCATGGAGCTCGACGACTTCGAGCCCACGCCGCAGATCGAGCGCTTTCGCCAGATGGAGCAGAGCGCCGGCTCGAAGTGACCTGCTGGTCGCGACGTGGATATTGTGAGTTGCACTTGCATTCGGAGGCGCCGCCCGGTGTTCACGGCGGGCGTGCGCCCTCCGCAGTCGAAGTGAACGACGTTTCGAGAGGAGGCTCATCATGGCATCGCATGCCCGTCAGCGCATCTTTCCCCATCTCTGGTACTCCGCGGAGGCCGAAGAAGCCGCTCGCTTCTACGCCTCGATCTTCCCGGACTCCCGCGTGAACCGCGTCACCTCGCTCGCCAGCGAAACCCCCAGCGGCCCTCCCGGCTCCGTCAAGGTCGTCGACTTCACGGTGCTCGGCCAGCGCTTCCAGGCCATGACCGCGGGCCCGCACCAGGAGTTCAACGACGCCATCTCGATGTTCGTGCTCTGCGACGACCAGGCCGAGATCGATCGCTACTGGGCCGCACTCCTCGAGGGCGGCGGCCAGGAACTCGCCTGCGGCTGGCTCAAGGACCGCTTCGGCCTGCGCTGGCAGATCGTCCCCGCCGCGTTGGACGAAATGATGTGGGACACCGACCCCGTCCGCGCCAAGCGCGTCATGGACGCGCTGATGACGATGATCAAGCTGGATATGGCGGCGCTTCAGCGGGCGTATGAGGGGAAGTGAGAACAGGTAGCGCGGGACGGGGGACGAGGCGGAGCTGGTGAGCTGGATGCGGGGTAGGCGACCCGCCGAGCCCTCGTTCTCCTGCAAGGACATCGCTTCGGGCGGCATCGAAGCCCGCGTCTGCGAGAGCGAAGAGTTCGCGGCGCTGGATCGCCGGCTCGCCGAGGTCTACAAAGCGGCGACGGCGAAGGCGGGCGAGACGCTGAGCACGCTCCGTACGGAGCAACGCGGTTGGATCAAAGGGCGCAACGATTGCTGGAAGGCAACCGACAAGGACGCCTGCATCCGCGACAACTACGTGCTGCGCATCGTGGAACTCCAGGCGAGCTACCGGCTCGTCGAGGCGAAGGGGCCGGTGATCTTCGCCTGCGACGGCAATCCGGCGAACGAAGTGGTCGTGACGTACTTCCAGACCGACCCGCCGACGCTGATCGCGGAGCGCGGCGACAGCACGTCGCTCATGGTCGCGGAGCGCGCGGCGAGCGGCGCGAAGTATGTCGGGAGCAACGAGTCGTTCTGGGAGCACCAAGGCGTGGCGACGATCGTCTGGGGCTTCGAGGCGCCCGAGATGAAGTGCGTCGCGAAGCCCTGACCGGATCGCAGCCAGTTCGCCAGGTGCCGTGAAACGAAGCGGCGCGATCGGTGCTCTCACCGGCCGCGCCGCCCTGCTCTCTCCCGTTGGTCTTCGCGGTGCTCGCGCCGCGCGTCACTCCGCTTTCAGCTCGACGACCTCCACGCGCCGGTTCCGCGCGCGGCCCTCTTCGGTGCGATTCGACGCGACGGGCGCCGCGGGACCGACGCCGACGGCGTAGAGCCGCGCTTTGTCGATGCCGTGCTCACCTGTCAGCGCCGCGACGACGGCCGCGGCACGGCGCTCGGAGAGCGAGCGGTTGATGTCGAGCGTGCCCTGCGTATCGGTGTGGCCGACGACGAGCACCGAGAGCTTCGGTGCTCCCTTGAGCAGCTTCGCGATCTCGGCGATCTGCGGAGCGGACTCGGCTTTGAGCTTGTCGCTGCCCGTATCGAAGTGGATACCGTAGATCGCCACCTTGCCGGTGGACTCGATCGACTGCGAGAGCGTGGCGGAGTCGAGGACGACCATGCGGTCGGTGTCGAGCGGCTTCTCCTCGACGACGTTGACGATGAACGATGCCATCAGCGGCTTGGATGTGGTCGGCGCGAGCTCGATAGCCATCACGCCGACCCACACGCGGCCTTCGGGCCGGTCGAGCGAGAGAAGTGCGTAGACGGTCGTGTCCCACTTGGACGCGAGCCCCATCGGGCCACGGGCCGCCGTCCAGAACTTCGCGGCGGCGCCGCACTCCTTCTGGCGGCACGCGAAGACCTTGGTGAAGCCCTTTGCCTGCAGCGCTGTTTCGTAGTTGCGCACGACCTCGAGCGCCGAGCGATCGCCTGGGCCCTCGTAGAGCGTCGATGTGATCTTGCCGGCAAGGGGCTTCGTGACTTTCGCCATATCGATCGTGCCCGTGGCGGGGAAGGGGGCGGTGGGGAGCGCGATCTCCTCGTAGCCCTTCACGATCTGGTTTTTGATGGTGGAGCCTTCGTAACGCCCCGTCAGCGGGTGATCTGCGGAGCCGGGTTTGTCGCCACTGGCGGCGCTCATGGAAGGCAGGGCGAGCAAGAGAATCGCCGCGAGCGCGGTCGCAAGACGAAGAGCGGGACGAGTCCTGGTGACATGACAAATCATTGCGTTTTCCTCATCGGTGGAATGAGCCAGACCAGCGATTGTCGAGCCTAGCATCGTCGGCTCGCGAGCCGCGCCGCCGATCGACACGATCACGCGACGCTGCGCCCACCGCGGCGCTCGTGCGCGGGAGTGTCCGGGCGAAGGGGAGTCGCACGTCGTCCGAGCGAGCCTGATCCTGGCCCTCCTCCATGCACCCCGCTCTCCCGGGCTCGTGGGCGCATCAGTCGCGAGACCGCAACCGCTTCCGTCGAAATAGCCCTCCGCGCCGCTTCCCTATCTCCCACGTTCGTGGGCATGCTTCGCGGGTCGTCAAATGGAGGGCATCGCCATGGCCGGTCACGCCATCTTCAACGTCAAGGATATCGACGGTCGCTGGTGGAAGTTCGCGCAACAGCAGCGGGACATGTCCTGCGGGCCCACGAGCGTGAAGATCGCCAAGGAGCTCTTCCACAATCGCGAGATCGGCGAGGAGGCGATCCGCGGCCTCGTCGGCTTGCAGCACACGGGCAAGGCCAATACCGGCGTTGGACTCCTGCAATCGGCACGCGAGACCGACCGACGCTGGCGCGCGGTCGGCTCGATCGAGTCGATGGTCCTCCCCGCCGTCCGGCGCGAGCCGCTGCCGATCCCCGCCGCGCGTTTCATGCACGGCATCCAGAACCTGCGCGCGGCCTCCCGCAACCGCCCCGCGATCCTCGGCTTCAACTGGACCGGCGGCGGCGGTCACTTCGTCGTCTGCGTCGGGCCGACCAAGACCGACTCCTCGCTCTTCGTCATCCTCGATCCCGACGGCGGCCTGCAGTACCTCTCCTCCGAGGACGCCGTCGGCACCGCGATTTTCTACAAGCCCTCCTACGGCTCCGTCGGCCAAATCGACCGCGCCGGCTTCATCGCCACCCACTAACCCAGGGACAGTCGACTTAGGGGGACAGTCGACTTAGGGTGCCTGTCCCCCCGGGGCGGGGAGGGTCGCGCGGGCGGGGGATGCGTCGTAGATTCGCGCCCATGTCTTTACCATCGCCGCCCGATGTCACGCGCCTACTGCTCGACTGGCGAGCCGGGGACGACGACGCGCTGGCGAGCCTGCTGCCGCTCGTCTATGACGAGCTGCGGCGTATCGCACGCGGACAGATGCGGGGCGAGCGTGGCGACCACACGCTCCAGCCGACGGCGCTCGTCCACGAGGCCTATGCCCGGCTCGTCGGCGCCAAACTCGACGTCGACAACCGCGCGCACTTCTTCGCCATTGCCGCGCGCGTCATGCGGCAGGTGCTCGTCGACCACGCCCGCGCGCGCCGCCGTGCAAAGCGCGGAGGTGACGGCGTCCACGTGCCGCTCGAGGACGATCTCGCCGCCGCGCCCGCGGTTTCCGCCACGCCCTCCGACGCGCTCGATCTCGATCGCGCGCTGACCAAGCTCGCGGCACAGGATGCCAAGATCGCGTCCGTCGTCGAGCTGCACTTCTTCGGCGGCCTGACCTATCCCGAGATCGGGGTCGCGCTCGAGATGAGCGAGGCGACCGTCCACCGCCACCTTCGCTTCGGCCGCGCTTGGCTGCGCCGCGAGCTCGCCGGCGCGAGCGACACCGGCGGCTGAGGGGATTTTCCGCTCGACGCCGCATGTCCTCTGGGGGGCCCGCGCGGCGCGAACGCCCGCGACCGGCGCAGCCCCGGCCGGGCTCAGCGCACCCGGTGCAAGAGCGAGGACCGCGATGGACACGCAGCGTTGGAAGAAAGTCGAGGAGCTCTTCGCCGCGGCGGCCGACATGGGCCCCGATGAGCGCGAGGCTTTCCTCGCGCGTGAGACCGCCGGCGATCCCGATCTGCTCCGCGACGTGATGGAACTACTCGCTCACGATCGGTCCGACTCCGCCGTGGGTCGCGTCGTCGTCGAGGCCGCGCACGCCCTCGCCACGGACTCAATGGAGGACCACTCCCCCGGCTCGAGCATCGGACCCTTCACGATCGTGCGCCTGCTCGGCGAGGGAGGCTTCGGGCGCGTCTACCTTGCGGAGCAGGGCGAGCCACTGCGCCGCCACGTCGCGCTCAAGCTGCTCAAGGCGGGTATGGACACCAAGCAGGTCATCGCCCGCTTCGAAGCCGAACGCCAGCTCCTCGCG
>CAZPJJ010000176.1:0-8155 GCA_964586535.1 uncultured Acidobacteriota bacterium
CCCGTGTGGCGGACGCCGATCGAAGGGCGCTACCGCGGCGCGCGCATCGTGTCGATGCCGCCGCCCTCATCGGGAGGCATCGCGCTCTTGCAGTTGCTCGGCATGTTCGAGCGCTTCCCGCTTCCCGAGCAGCATTCCGAGGCGCACGTCCACCTCGTCGCCGAGCTGGAGAAGCGCGTCTTCGCCGATCGCACCGAGCACCTCGCCGATCCCGATTACCATGACGTACCCGTCGGCGAGCTGCTCGCCGCGGAGTACCTCGCGCGGCGCGCCGCGGAAGTCGACCTGGCGGCCAAGACGGATCCCGCGAAGGTGGTGGACGGGCTCGACGCCGAGGCCGCGGGCGCCGCGCGCCGCGAGAGCGAGGAGACGCTCCATTTCAGCGTCGTCGATCACACGGGCATGACCGTCGCCGTCACGACGACGCTCAACGACAGTTTCGGCTCGGCGATCATCGTCGACGGCGCGGGCTTTCTGCTCAACAACGAACTCGACGACTTCGCGGCGAAGGCCGGCGCGCCGAACCTCTACGGCGTCACTGGCTCCACCGCCAATGCCGTCGAGGCGCGCAAGCGCCCGCTCTCGTCGATGACGCCCTCGATCGTCTTCCACGACGACGGCCGCCCGTGGATCGCGCTCGGCTCTCCGGGCGGCCCGACGATCTTCACGACGGTCTTCCAGGTGCTCGTCCATCGACTCGACTACGGACTTTCCATCGAGGACGCCGTCGCAGCGCCGCGCTTCCATCACCAGTGGCCGCCGCGGCCCGGGCAGGGTGACGCGCTCTTCGTCGAAGACGATCCGCGCTTCGCGCTCGACGCGGGCGTGATCGGTGCCCTCGCGGCGCGCGGCTACACGATCACGCCGCGCAAGCCGATCGGCGACGTGCAGGCCGTGGAAACGCTCCCGGAGGGCCGCGTCACCGGAGCGAGCGACCCTCGCGGGATCGGGAGCGTCGAACGGGCCGTCACTTCGGACGCGACAGACTAACTGTAATCTCCGTCCACTGGCTGGAGCGGGCATCGTTCGATTTCACCGAGAGTGTCGCTCCGTCGCGCCGGGCCTGGAGACGGAAGCTGTTCTCGTTGACTTCCAAGTATTCGAGTTGCCAATCGCCGAGCCTCTCCCGCATCGCGGTGGAGACCTCGGCCACGGGAAGCGCGGAAGCGTAGCGGGCCTCCCACGACTCTCCGTTCGATGAGACCGAATACGAGGAGCGGACGCGAACCCAACCCTTGGGGCGTTTCCAGTCCTGCGGATCTACGCCGGGGACGTCCTCGGTCGGGAACTCCGGGGGAGAGTAGACGGGAGCGGGGGGCACGACGAGTTTCGCGAGATCGTCGTCGAGCGATCGCGTCGTCGCGACCTCGAGCTTCCCGCCGTTTCGCCGATAGAGCACGACGCGCCGTGTCTTGTCGTCGATGACCAGCACGGCGTCGAGTTCGTCGTCGGCGAGCACGACGAGCGACGACGTCGCCCCCGCGCGCACCGTTGGCTGCGGGGCGGGCGCACCGGCCTCCTGGGCCCACGCCGCCGGCACGAGGGAAATGATGGCCGCCAGCGCGGCGCCCATCGACAGACAAACCCAACCGCGGAGCACTCGTCGCGAGACTCGCATGAATCGTCTCCTTGCTCGTCCTGATCGCGTCCCCCACTTCCGCATTCTATCCGCAGCTGTTCGCGAAGACGAAAGCGCACAATCACCCATGCGCCTGGGCGGCTTTCGACGTAGAGCCACGGGCGTAGGATCCATGCTTCGTCTCCGTGCGCTCGCGTCCGTCGTCCTTGCCGCCTTGCTTCTCCTCGCGCCCGCGTCCGCCGAGCCGCCCGGAGACGTCGCGCCGACGCTGCGTTTCGCCTCCGATGGGGCGACGCTCACGTGGGACGCGCTCGCGGGTGCCGAACGCTACGACGTCTATCGCGGCACCGCGCCCGATGGCTCGGACCTCGCGTGCTTCGTCTTTCGCACGCCCGCGACGAGCGCAGGCGACGCCGCGCTACCCGCTCCCGGCGCCCTGCTCACCTACGTCGTCGGTGCCTGGAATGCCGACGGCGCGGGGCCGCTCGGCGCCGCGAGCGACGGCACGCCTCGCACCGCCGCCGTGCGTTGCGCCGACGACGACGGCGACGGTGTCCGTGACGATCAGGATCTTTGCCCCGGCATCGCCGATCCGCTACAGGCCGATCAGGACGGGGACGGCCTGGGCGACGCCTGCGATGCGAAGACCTACGACTTCGAGGCGGACGCTCCCGGCGCGCGCCCGGCCGGCGTCACGCAGGATGGCGAGGTCGACGCCACGTTCGTGGTGCGCGTCGTCGCGAGCGAGCAGGGCGTTTCGTACGACGGCGGCGTCACGGGGGTGCACGATCGCTTCGACCGTCTCGCTCTCGAACGCTCGTATCAGGACGTCGACGTTTACGTGGATGTCGCCGAAGCTAGCGGCGAGGCGCTCACGATCGAGGCGTGGTCGGACGGCACTTGGGCCGAGAACGCCGGCGGCGGCGTGCAGGTCCGCATCGAAGGCGACGGTACGCTCACCGCGCGCTTGCGGCGCGGCCGGGAATTCGCACCGCTCGGCAGCGCGTCGCTCGCGACGACGGACCGGCTGCGTCTTCGCCTGCGCAAGGGAGCGGGAACGACGAGCACACTCGCCGTCGATCGCTTCGCCGGCGGCGCGTGGCTGCCGAACGAGGCGACGTTCACGATCGATGACGACACGCGCCTGCGCGGCACCGCGCTTGCGATCGTCAATCTCGACGGCGGGCGGCGTGCGCTGCTGCGCGTGACCGGCGACGATCTCTTGCCGGAGGACGCGCTCACGCTGCTCGAGACCCCCAGCGGGCTCGCGCCGTGGAAGCTCTACCAGCGCGGCCCGGACGGCACCGCGCCGATTGCCGTCCCCTTCGCCTGGCGGAGCGGCGAGCCCGCGCGCCTCGAAGTGCGCCTCGTCGACGAAACGAGCGGGCTTCCGCTCGCCGGATTCGATTTCATCGATCACGGCGTCGATCTCGCGGCCGCTCCGCAGGGCGCCCAATCCGAACTCGCGCTCGAGGCCGTTCCCGCGGGCGGCAACTACACGCTCGAGGCGCGACTCGTCGCGGCCGAGGGCGGAGCGATCCTCGGCGAGGCCAGCGTCGCCGCGCTCGCCGTCGGCGACGTGTGGCTCGCGGCGGGTCAATCGAACATGTCGGGCTATTCGGGAGTGCTCGATCCCGCCGAAGAGCCTTCGCCCCGCGTGCACCTCTTCGGCAACGACTACCGCTGGAAACTCGCGGCGGAGCCCATGGACTCCGGTGTGGACCAGGTGGACCGGGTCAGCGAGGAGTCGCCCGCGCACACGCTCATGCTGCGCTTCGGGAAGGTCGTTTCGGACGCCATCGGCGTGCCCGTCGCGATCATCCCCGCGCCCTTGAGCGGCACGAATCTCTTCAGCCAGTGGCAGCGACGCGCCGACGACCCCGCGAACCGCGGGACGCTCTACGGCTCGTCGGTGCACCGTGTCCTCGCGCAGGAGTATGTGCACCCGATCCGCGGCGTGATCTGGTATCAGGGCGAGTCCGACGTGGGCCGCGGCACCGCGGTCTATCGGCAGGACCTGGAGAACCTCGTCGCCAACTGGCGCGCTGACCTGGGCGCGAGTGAGCTTTTCTTCGGTAACTGCCAGCTCGCGACGAATCTCTTCGCATCGATCGACGGCTGGGTTGCCATCCAGGAAGCGCAGCGCCAGCAGGCCGAGGCCGATCCGCTCTCGGTCGTCGTGGCGCTGCTGGACCAGCCGCGCTCGGACAGCATCCACCTCAATGTTCTGGGCTACAAGACCGCCGGCGAGAGGCTCGCTCGCGCCGTGCTCGATGAGCTCTACGGCATCCCGCAGAATCTCGGCCCGCAGATCGTCTCGATTCGCTACGGAGTCGGCGCCCGCAACCGCGTGCTCGTCGAGTACGACGAGCCGGTCACGGGCGGCGCGACCGCGCTCTATCGCTTCCGCGACAGCGGCGGTCCGGCGACGATCCTCACCGCGACGACGTCCGGCAACACCGTGACGATCGACTTGCAGCGGACCGCGACGACCGGCGGCGTGCTCAGCTACGGCTACGCGCTCAACCCATCGACGCTGATGATCAAAGCCCAGGACGGCAGCGGGGCCGCGCTCGCCTTCCAGGACGTGCCGATCGCTCAGTAGGTGAAGACGTTCGTCTCGGGGCCGAGCTTAGCGAAGAGCGCGTCGCGTGTGGTGACGCGCGCACCGTCGATGAGATCCGCTTCCGCGACGCCCAGCGCTTCCATGCAGTGCGGGCACACATGGACTTCGGCGCCACGCTGGATCAGTCCGGCGAGGAGTGTCGCGATCGGCTCCGCATGGAACGCGAGATCCGCCGGGAATGCCTTCGTCGGAACTGTCGTGCCGCGTACGTTGAAGAAGAGCACGACTTCGCGGCCCGCATCGAGTGCGTGATTCGCAAGCTGCAAGCCCATCGTCACCGAATGCGGATCGGAGGCGCCGTCGCTGGTGATGCTGAAGAAGGTGATCTGCGGCGCGGGCGGTGCCGCGACGGGCGCCTCGACGGGCGCGGGCGGGGCGCATGCGGCGAGCACCAGAAGAACGATTGCGACGAGCAGGAGACGAAACCGTGACGACATGGGAAAACCTCCTTCGATCCAGAACCATTCGCGCAACCTGAGCTGGAAAAGTCGCTCTTGCCTGCGGGCCGGGCCGCGCACCGGCTGGCGCAACCGAGATATCACCGAGGCGCATGCAGCGCGCCTGTGCGTCCGCGCTCTCGACACCGAGAGGCCGAGGATGGCCGGGAGCGAGCGCACACGAGCGGCCGGCGGGCGAATCCGGCGTTTCCGGCGGGGACTTGTGAATAGTCCAGGCCGGGCCTCGGCAGTCTATCGGCGCCAAACACGCTATCGCCCGGCTCGAAATGAGTTATTCTTTCGCTGGCCACGGCCGCCACGAGGCATGGAAGCTTCACGTGCGGCCGGCTCAAAACGACCGGGGGGGGCCATGCTCGGTGCTATCGCCGGCGACGTCATCGGATCGGTTCACGAACACGCTGCTCCGCGCGAAAAGAGCACGTTTCGTCTTTTCACGAACGAATCGACCTTTACCGACGACACGGTCATGACCGTCGCCGTCGCCTACGCGCTGCGCTCGGGAGCCGATTACGCCCAGGCGCTCCGTGCGTGGGGACGCCGCTACCCGGACGCGGGCTACGGTGGGTTCTTCCGCCGCTGGTTGCTGGCCTCGAGCGCGCGGCCCTACGGCAGCTACGGCAACGGGTCGGCGATGCGCGTCTCGCCCGTTGCGTGGGTCGCCGACGAGCCTCTCGTCGTCGAAGAAGAGGCCGAGCGCAGCGCATCCGTCACGCACGACCATCCGGAGGGTGTGCGCGGCGCGCGCGCGGTGGCGGCGGCCGTGCTGCTCGCGCGTCACGGCGGCGACAAACCCGCGCTCCGCGCGCTCCTCGAGCGGCGTTTCGGTTACGACTGCTCGGTTTCGCTGGAGGAGTGGCGCCGCCGCGGCGGCTTCGACGTGACCTGCCAGGGCACGATCCCGCGCGCGGCGGCGGCGGTTCTCGAGTCGATGGATTTCGAGGATGCCCTGCGCAACGCGATCTCTCTTGGGGGCGATACCGACACCAACGCCGCGATAGCTGGGGCGATCGCCGAGCCCCTCTACGGTGGCGTTCCTCCCGCCATCGCACGCGAGGTCTGGTTGCGCCTCGACGACGCGCTGCGCGCCGAGGTCGCCGCGTTCGCCCGGGCCTTCGACGTGCCGCTTCCCGAGTGACCCGGTCCCGGCTTTATTTCCCCGGTCCTGACTAGGAGTTCTTCCGTCCGGGGCATAATCGCCGCGTCCATCCGGGGGTGTCGGTAAGGAGTTCATGCCATGGTCAAGAAACTGGGAGCAGAGTTGATCGGGACGTTCTGGCTCGTGCTCGGGGGCTGCGGGAGCGCGGTGCTCGCCGCGGCGTTTCCGAACGTCGGAATCGGGCTCGTCGGCGTTTCCTTCGCTTTCGGGCTCACCGTGCTCACGATGGCCTATGCGATCGGCCACATCTCGGGTTGCCATCTCAACCCGGCGGTGTCGGTCGGTCTCTGGCTCGGAGGGCGCTTTCCGGCGAAGGATCTCGCGCCCTACATCGTGGCGCAGGTGATCGGCGCGCTGGCCGCGGGAGGCGTGCTCTTCCTGATCGCCAGCGGCCAGGCGGGGTTCGACGTCAGCGGGGGCTTCGCCTCGAACGGCTTCGGCGAGCACTCGCCCGGCGGGTATTCCATGATGGCGGCGGCGGTGTGCGAGATCGTGATGACGGCGATGTTCATCCTCGTCATTCTCGGCGCCACCGACAAGCGCGCGCCGGCCGGCTTCGCGCCGATTCCGATCGGCCTCGCGCTCACGCTGATCCATCTGATCAGCATCCCGGTGACCAATACGTCGGTGAACCCCGCGCGCAGCACGGGCGTCGCCGTCTTCGTCGGCGACTGGGCGCTTGGGCAGCTCTGGTTCTTCTGGGCGATGCCGATCATCGGCGCCGCGCTCGGCGCGGTGATGTACCGTTTCATCGGCAGCGAAGACTGATCGCCGGGTTCCAAGGCACAACGAGAGCGCGCGCGTCCATGGGGCGCGCGCGCTCTCTTGTTTGCCGGGTCAGCCGCGGCGGATGCGGCGAAGCATGACGTAGATCGCGCCCGCACCGCCGTGCTGGCGCTGCGCGTTCGTGAAGGCGAGGACGACGCGGTCGAGCGGCGGTTCCGTGAGCCACCGCACCATCGCCGTACGCAGCACGCCGCCGCCCTCGGTGCCTCTGCCCGTGCCGGTGATCACGAGCACGATCCGCTTGCCTTCCCGCCGCAGCGCCGCCAGGCGAGCGACGACGAGCGGCTGCGCCTCGGCGCGCGTGAAGCCGTGAAAGTCGATCTCCTCCTCGATGGGCAGCCGGCCGGATGCGAGCTGCGAAAGCAGCTTGCGATCACAACTCGACGCGCGGCCGCGGATGACGTCGCCCTCCATCTCGACGTCGAAGACGATCGTCTGCGCGATGGTCTTGCCGTAGTCGTCCTCGCTCATCGGCGCTTCGCGGGGTTTCGCGCGCGGCGGCGGTGGCGGCGCGGCGCGCTGCTTCGCCTTGAGCGGCTTCACGTCGGCCATCGCGCGCATCCACGCATCGAAGCCGTCGTCGTCTCCGGGGCGCTTGGCCATCGCCCGCTCAGCCCGGATCGTTGATGCCGCGCACCAGGCGCGAGGCGAGAGTGCGCGGCGCGAGGCGCAGCGCGAGCACCGAGAGCCGATTGAGGAATCCCGCGACGACGATCGTCTTGCCGCGCCGAGCGCCGCGCCAGCCGATCTCGGCGACGCTGCGCGCGTCCATCACGGCGAGCAGGCGCGTCGAGAAGACCTTTGCGCGGTCCATGCCCGCCACCGCCTGGAACTCCGACGTCGTCGGACCGGGGCAGAGCGCGCTCACGGTCACGCCCGTGCCGCGCAACTCGTCGGCGAGCGCGACCGAGAACGAGAGCACGTAGGCCTTCGTCGCGTAGTAGACCGCCATCCACGGGCCCGCGACGAACGCCGCCGTCGAGGCCACGTTGAGCACCAGACCGCGGCGCCGCGCGACCATCGCCGGGACGAGATGCCGAGTGAGCGCGGTCAACGCCGTGACGTTGAGCCGGATCATCTCCTCGAAGCGCGCGGGCTCCTGGCCGACGAAGGGCACGAGTTGGCCGAATCCCGCGTTGTTGACGAGCACGTCGATCGCGAGGCCGCGCCGCTCGAGTTCGGCGGCGAGAGCGTCGGCGCCGCCCTCCGCGCCCAGATCGGTGGCGATCACCTCGACGGGCGTGCCGTGCGCGGAGCGGATCTCGTCGGCGAGCGCGCGCAGCCGATCCTCGCGGCGCGCGACGAGCACGAGACGCGCGTTGCGCTCCGCCGCGCAGATCCTCGCGAGTTCGAGCCCGATGCCCGCGGACGCTCCCGTGATGAGGATCGTCTCGAGGCGGGCGCCGTCGCGGGCGAGGGGCTCGCTCATCGTCAGTGCTCGGGCTTCGGGTCGCGCGTCATGAGCTGGATCACCGCCTCCAGCGGCGGCTTGTTCTCGTGCAGCACGCGATCGACCTGCGTGACGATCGGCAATTCGACGCCGGTGCGCT
>CAZPJJ010000177.1:0-8142 GCA_964586535.1 uncultured Acidobacteriota bacterium
CGACCGCGGCGAGCGCGGGCGCACCTCCACCGTCGCCAACGGACCCGGGCGAGCGCGCACTCTCGCCGCGCACGTGGCTGCGGCGGCGGGGGATGGTCGAGGGAGATCTGTTAAAGGAAGGGCGAGAGTTCGTCGCGATGGTGGAGGGGTTGCTGACGAACTCTTTCGATGAGGCGGCGAATGCGCGAGACGCGTCGCGTCTGGCGCAGATGCTGGAGGTTGCGACGCAGCAGGACTCGACGTCACGGGACGATGATCCGCGCGCGGCCGCGGACGCACTGAACGACCCGCTCGACGACCTGCGCTCTCTTCTCGACGCGAAGCACGCGGGCGAGGTGGTGCTGGCGGAGTGCCTGCGCGAGTTGCGCGCGCTTCACGCCCTGACGTCGCGCGACTTTGAGACGTTTGCCGTGGAGCATGTGGGGCTGAGCGCCGCGTCGACGCGCAAGCTGCTCTCTATCGCGAACTCCTCGGCGCGCTGGTCAGCGCTGGGCGAGGCGTGGCGCGCGGGCGAAGTCTCGAGCGAGCAGGTGGTGCTGCTGGGGCGCGTCTTTGGGCGCGGCGGTCACGATGAAGAGAGCGTCGAGCGCTGGGTGGCGGACGCGCGCACGATCACGGTGCGCCGGCTTCGCGACCACGTGCGCTTGACGGCACGCGAGACCGCGCTCGGCGAACCGGCGCCTCCGCCTCCCGCGGACGAGGCGTGGTTCGCGTCGCTGCACCGGCAGCCGGGGATGACCGCCGCGCGGATCCGCCACTTGGTGACGTTTGCCGTCGAGCACGAGTGCCAGCTTCGTCAACGGCGGCGCTACTTCGTGCTGGAGCGCGATCTGGCGACGCGGTTCGCCGGGCTGCTGCGCGCGCGGGCGCGCTGGGCGCTCAACCAAGGACTCCCGCACTGGATGGGCCTGATCTCGCTTCTCGTCGAGTACGCACTCGAGCACGACCGCGGCCCACGCCGCCGCATCCTCGAGCGCGACGGTTACCGCTGCGCGGCCCCGGGCTGCACGTCGCGCGCGAATCTCGACCAGCACCACATCGTCTTCCGCTCGGCGGGCGGCGGCGACGAGCTGGCCAACCTCGTCACGCTCTGCGAGTACCACCACCACCGCGGTGTCCACGGCGACTTGCTGCGCGTCCGGGGGCAGGCGCCGGCGGGGCTGGTCTTCGGCGTGGGGCGGCGAGCGCGGTGGTATAGGGCGGATCGCCGGCTTCGTGAAACCAAGTCGCCCCTCACGACAACTAGCCTCCCGACGCCCAGCCGGGCGGGGAGCACCGCACCATGACTCACGAAGTGGCGCCTCTCGACGAGGCGAACCGCGCGCTTCTCGCGCACGTCCACCCTGCAGACTGGAAGAACCCCCAGCCGCAGCCCCGCTACGACCTGGTCGTCCTCGGCGCGGGGACTGCGGGCCTGGTCTCGGCGTCGATCGCGGCGGCGCTCGGTGCGAAGGTGGCGCTCGTCGAGCGCGCGCTCATGGGCGGCGACTGCCTCAACTACGGCTGCGTGCCTTCGAAGGCGGTGATCCGCGCGGCGCGCGCGTGGCACGAGGCGCGGCACGCGCAGCGCCTCTTCGGTGGCCCGGCGGCCGGCGACGCGGTCGACTTCGGCGCGGCGATGCGCCGCATGCGCGAACTGCGCGCGAGCATCGCGCCTCACGACGGGGCAGCGCGCTTCGCGGGGCTCGGCATCGATGTCTTCCTGGGGCAGGCGACGTTCACGGCGCAAGACGCGGTGCGGGTCGGCGACGCAACGCTGCGCTTCAAGCGCGTGATCGTCGCCACGGGTGCGCGCGCGTTCGTGCCGCCGATACCGGGGGTGCAAGACGCGGGCGTGCTGACGAACGAGACGATCTTCTCGCTGACCGAGCTGCCGCGCTCGCTCGTCGTCGTCGGCGCCGGGCCGATCGGGCTCGAGATGGCGCAGTCGTTCGCGCGCTTCGGCTCGCAGGTGACGGTGGTCGATCGGGCGGCGCGGATCATGGCTCGCGACGACGCCGACGCGGCCGCGATCGTCCATCGCTCGCTCGAGCGCGACGGCGTGCGCTTCGTGCTCGATGCGGCGGTCTCGAAGGTCGAACGGCGCGGCGCGGCGCGCGTCGTCCACGTGACGCAGGGCGAGCGCGCGCTCGAGATCGAGGGCGAGCAGGTGCTCGTCGCTGTTGGCCGGGCCGCCAACGTCGACGGCCTCGGGCTCGAGGCCGCGAACGTCGACTATGACCGCAGTGGGGTGAAAGTCGACGACCGCATGCGCACGACGAACCGCCGCGTCTTCGCGATCGGCGACGTGGCGTCGAAGTACAAGTTTACCCACGCCGCCGACGCGCAGGCGCGGCTCGTGGTCCAGAACGCGCTCTTCCTCGGCCGCCAGCGCGCGTCGTCGCTGGTGATCCCGTGGACGACCTACACGAGCCCCGAAGTGGCGCACACGGGGCTGACGCTCGAGGACGCGAACGCGCAGGGCGTCGGGATCGACACGCTCCATGTCCCGCTCTCGGGGGTCGACCGCGCGATTCTCGACGGCGAGACCGAGGGCTTCGTGAAGGTCCACGTCGCGAAGGGCAGCGACCGCATCCTGGGCGCGACGATCGTGGCCGAGCACGCAGGCGAGATGATCTCCGAGCTGACGACGGCGATCGTCGCGGGGGTCGGCTTGGACACGATCTCGTCCTCGATGCGTCCCTACCCGACGCAGGCCGAGGCGATCCGCCGCGCGGCGGACCAGCATCGCCGCCGCAAGCTGACGCCCTTCGCGGCGCGCGCGCTGCGCTTTCTCCTGAAGTTCGTTCGCTAGTCCGCCCCCGCCGGAAACGCCGCACAGCTCACCGTGCAGTAAGGCACGTCGATTGCAAGTTTACCCGGCGACGAGTGCCCCGGGTGCCTGCGGTGCCGCGAGCGTTTCACTTCCGTGCCTCGCTCCGTTACGGCAGGGTGACGTCCAGGGGAACGACCGTGAACGCGAGCCTTCGGAGGAGCGCATGAAAGCAGCCGAATCACCCAGGCCTCTCGGAACCGTTCCGCCGACCTCCGGCTACTTCGGACCGGAAGGCGACGGCTGCCTCGAGGAGGTCGACCCCGAGGTTCGCGCGGCGATCGACACCTACGTCGCTGAGCATCCCGGATCACGCGAGCGCCTGATCCCGCTCCTGCATCTCGCTCAGACCAAGCTCGGCTACCTGCCGTTCTCGGTGCAGGAGTACATCGCCGACAAGCTCGGGATCTCGCCCGTGCAGGTCTACGGCGTGGTCAGCTTCTACCACTTCTTCACGACGACACCGCGCGGCCGCTTCCAGATCAAGGTCTGCACCGGCACCGCGTGCTTCGTCCAGGGTGCGATGAACCTCATCGAGGAGCTCCACAAGCAACTCGGTTTGAGCGTCGGAGAGGTCAGCGCTGACCACAACTTCGGCCTCGAGCAGGTGCGCTGCATCGGTGCCTGCGGCCTCGCGCCGGCGATGCTCGTCAACGACGAGGTCTACGGCAATCTCACCAAGACCAAGGTCAAGTCGATCGTACGCCGCTTGCTGAAAGAGGTGAACGCCGGCGAGCCCTCCGAAGACAAAGACAACGGGGAGGCCGAGTGATGAACGAGAGCACACGCGGCACGACGCACGCGCACGCGGCGGACGGTAAAGAGGTTAAGGGCCTGCACATCAAGGTCTGCGCGGGAACCGGCTGCATCGCCTCGGGAGCGCTGAAGGTCGTCGACGCTTTCCGCGTCGCGCTGGCGGGGATTCCGCAAGACGTCGCGCGCGTCGAGACATCACCCTGCCTCGAGGGCGACGGCGTCGGGATCACGGGCTGCCATGGCTTCTGCGCCATGGGTCCGCTCGTGAAGATCTCGCCCTTGGACGTGATGTACTGCCAGGTCAACGAGAAGAACGTCGCCGAGATCGTCGAGAAGACGGTGCTCAAGGGCGAGCTCGTCGAGAGCCTGCTCTTCAAGAACCCCGCCGACGAGCGGCGCTGCCCGACGGTCGAGGAGATTCCGTTCTTCAGCAAGCAGTACCGCACGGCGCTCGAAGCCTGCGGCGAGATCGATCCCGAAAGCCTCGATGCCTATCGCGAGATGTCGGGCTACAAGGGCCTCAAGAACGCGCTCACGACGATGACGCCGCAGCAGGTGGTCGACGCCGTGAAGTTCTCGGGACTCCAGGGACGCGGTGGCGGCGGCTTCCCGACGGGCCTCAAGTGGAGCTTCGTGCAGGCGGCGCCGGCGGGCGACAAGTACGTCGTCTGCAACGGCGACGAAGGCGACCCGGGCGCGTTCATGGATCGCTCGGTGATGGAAGGGGATCCGCACGCCGTCCTCGAAGGGATGACGATCGCCGCCTACGCGGTGGGCGCCACGAAGGGTTTCGTCTATGTACGCGCGGAGTATCCGCTCGCGGTGAAGCGCATCCGCAAGGCCGTCGTCGACGCGCGCAACGCAGGCTTGCTCGGCAAGAACATCCTCGGCAGCGGCTTCTCGTTCGAGATCGAGATCATCGAGGGTGCGGGCGCCTTCGTCTGCGGCGAGGAGACCGCGCTGCTCTCGTCGATAGAGGGCCGGCGCGGCATGCCGAAGCCCAGGCCGCCCTATCCCGCCAACAAGGGCCTCTTCGGCAAGCCGACGCTGATCAACAACGTCGAGACCTTCGCCAATATCCCGATCATCATGCGCCTCGGGCCCGAGCGCCTGAACAAGATCGGCACGATGCTCAGCAAGGGCACGAAGACCTTCGCGCTCACGGGCCGCATCAACAACATCGGCCTCGTCGAAGTGCCGATGGGCATCACGCTGCGCGAGATCATCTTCGACGTCGGCGGCGGCATCCCGAAGGGCAAGCAGTTCAAGGCGGCGCAGACGGGCGGACCTTCGGGCGGCTGCATCCCGGCGACGCACCTCGACACGCCGATCGACTTCAAGACGCTCACCGAACTCGGCTCGATGATGGGCTCGGGCGGCCTCGTCGTCATGGACGAGGACACCTGCATGGTGAAGATCGCCAAGTTCTTCATGGAGTTCTGCGTCGACGAGTCGTGCGGCAAGTGCCCGCCCTGCCGCATCGGCACGAAGATCATGCTCAACATCCTCGAGCGCATCTGCGAAGGAAAGGGCGAGCCCGGCGACATCGAGCGCCTCCAGACGCTCGGCGCGCACATCAAGAGTTCCTCGCTCTGCGGCCTCGGCCAGACGGCTCCCAACCCGACGCTCTCGACGATCCGCTACTTCCGCCACGAGTACGAAGAGCACATCAACGACAAGCACTGTCCGGCGAAGGAGTGCTACCAGCTCGTGAGGTTCGTGATCGAGGAATCGCTCTGCAACGGATGCCGTTCCTGCGCGAAGAACTGCCCCGTGAATGCGATCACGGGCGAGCGCAAGCAGGTGCACGTCATCGACCCCGCGGTGTGCATCCACTGCGGTGCATGCCTGGGCGTCTGCCCGACGGGAGCGGTGATTACCGTCTGACGAGCGAGGCGAGCGCCGCTTCGGCGTCGCGGCGGGCGCGTGCCTCGGGCGGATAGACCGCGCGCAGCACCCCGAGGGCCTCCCTGGCCAGGGCGGGGGCAGCGGGATCTCCCCGCCGCGCGAGAACCTTCGCGAGTGTGATCTGCGTGCGCGCGAGCCGAAAGGGCGCCGCATGCCCCTCGCGGGCCGCATCCACGCCTTGCTCGGCGAGCCGCCCGGCTTCCTCGGCGTCCCCTTCGGCGAGGGCGAGCTCCGCGAGTGCGGAGAGCGTCTCGCCGGTTTCGACGTGCGGGCGGCCATGAAGCTCGCGGCGCATGGCGAGGGCGGCCAGGAGTTTCTCCCGAGCCGCGGCGAGTTCGCCCCGGCGCAGCAGGAAAGCGCCGAACTCGTGGAGCGAGTCGGCGGTGATCAGCCCTTTGCCTTGCTCGCGTTCGCGGATCGCGAGCGTCTCCTCGTGGAGCCGGCGCGCTTGGTCGAGGGCGCCCTGCTCCTCGAGCGCGCGCGCGAGGTGGAACGACCGAGCCGCGGCGGCGAGGTGGTCGGGGCCGAGCTTTTCGCGCAAGAACTCGCGCGTGGTCTCGAGGATCGCGCGCGCTTCGTCCGTGCGGCCGAGGTCGACGAGGATCGCGCCGAGCGCGCCCCGCGTTACGGCTGCGTCCACTTCGCTTCCGGGCGGCAGGCGCTCCCAGCGCGAGATCGCCGACATCAGGATCGGCTCGGCCTCCGCGAAAGCGCCGATGTTGGCGAGCAGGAGGCCGTAGTTCGTCTCGCCGTACACCGTGCGCGGATGGGCGTCGCCGAAGCGCTCGAGCGAGAGCTCAAAGGCGGCGCGGGATTCGGCGCGGGCCTCGTCGAGGCGGCCGAGATCTGCGAAGAGCGTGCCGCGCAGGTCTCGCAGCACGAGCATGTGCTGGTGCGTGGGGGGAAGCGTCGCCGACCACAGCTCGTAAGCCTCCGTGCACTGTGCCAACGCGGTTTCGACGTCTCCCTGCGCGTGCCGCGTCCGGCAGAGGGCGAGCAGCGTCGCGCCGAGGCTCGGATGGTCGGGGGCGAGGATCTCGCGCCTGATCGCCAGAGTCCGCTCGAAGAGCTCCGCCGCGCCCGAGTAGTTCACGAGATCCGATTCGACGTCCGCGAGGTCGGCGAGTGCAAGCGCGGTTTCCAGGTGCTTCTCCCCGACGCGCCGCCGTGTGGCCTCGAGAATCGCGGCGAAGATCGCGCGCGCTTCGGTGAGCTCCTTGCGGCGCTGATGCACGCCGCCGATCAGGCGCATGGCCGAGAGGATGCGTGCATCGCCGGGCTCGAACATCAGGCGGCGTTGCGCGAGGACTTCCTGGCCGAGCGCCATCGCCTCCTCGAGCCTTCCCGCTCGCCTGTGGAGCAGGGCCAAGTTGTACGCGGCCGTCGCGATCTTCGGGTCGGCCGTCTTCGAGCGGCGCAGCACGTCGAGCGCGCGGCCCGTGATCTCGATCGCTTCTTCGTCGCGCGAGACGCTGTAGAGCAGGGCGCCCAGGGAAATCAGCACGTGGGCTGTCTCGGTGGATTCCGGGCCGATCTCGCTTTCGGCGGCCGCGAGCGCTTTGCGCAGCTGCGCCTCGGCGGTGTCGTACTGCCCGAGCTTGCGATACACGTTGCCCATCGTGTTCTGCATCTCGACGCGGACGGCGGGCTCTTCCGCGAGTTCGTCGTCGATGCGCGCCGCGCCGGCATCGAGCAGCTCGAGAACCGTGATCGTGCTGACGTCGCGATCCTTCGGGATGCTCGCCGCGAGCATCTCCTCGAGGAACGAGGCGATGCGCGTCGATTTCTGCGCCTCGACGAGGGCGCGATCGCGCTCGGCGGTGAGCGTCACGACGTGATACGAGGCGGCGCCGGCGAGCGCGACGAGCGCTGCCCCCGCGAATGCGAGCGACACGCGATGGCGGCGGGCAAAGCGCGAGAGCCTGTAACCGGCGGTGTTCGGCCTGGCCTGGACGGGGCGCCCTTCGAGATGGCGGCGCAGATCGTCTGCGAACTCGGCGACGCTCGCATAGCGGCGCTGCGGCTCCTTGCGCATCGCCTTGAGCACGATGTTGTCGAGATCGCCGCGCAGGCGGCGCGCGCGCGCGCGCTCGATGACCGCACTCGGCCGCACGGGTTCCCGCGTCGTCAGCACGCGCTCGATCTCGGCGGGGCTTTCGTTTGCGAAGTCGAAGGGGCGCGCGCCGGTCAACAGTTCGTAGAGCACGATCCCCAGGCTGTAGACGTCCGTGGCCGTGGTGATGGGCTCGCCGCGCACCTGCTCGGGGCTTGCGTACTCGGGAGTGAGCGCGCGGATCAGCGTGCCCGTGGCATGAGCGCGCGGGCCCTCGCCTTCGGCATCGAGTAGGGCGGCGATACCGAAATCGAGGAGCTTGGGCCGGCCGTCCGCGGTGACGAGGATGTTCGCGGGCTTGATGTCGCGGTGGACGACGAGGGCGCGATGGGCGTGTTCGACGGCCTCGCAGACTTCGAGGAAGAGTTCGATGCGCTCGCGCAGACCGAGCTGGCGCTCCGCGCAGTGGCGGTCGATCGGTGCGCCCTCGACATACTCCATCACGACGAAGGGGATACCTTCGCTCGTCGTGCCGCCGTCGAGCAGCCTCGCGATCGATCGGTGATCGAGGGCGGCGAGGATCTTGCGCTCGCGCTCGAGCCGCGCGGCGAGC
>CAZPJJ010000178.1:0-8126 GCA_964586535.1 uncultured Acidobacteriota bacterium
GGCACGCACCGAGCCGCTGAAGGTGTTCGAGCCGGATTTCACCGTACCGCTGACGACGCCGCCGAGCGCCTGCCCGTACTCGGCCTCGAAGCCGGCGGTCTTCACCTGGACTTCTTCGAGGAAGTCCGTCGTGATGCCCGTTCCGAGCGATCCGAAGACGATCGAGTAAGTGCCGACACCGCCGTAACCGGAGTCGGTGATATTGACGCCGTCGATCAGGTACGAGTTCTCGAGACCGGACGAGCCGCCGATCGAGTAGTTGCCTTCTCCCGTGCCGCCGCCGGAGACGACGCCGGGCGCGAGCGCGAGCGCGTCGACGAAGTTGCGGCCGACCGGCAGCGTTTCGATCGTCTGCGCGCTCTTGAAGTTCGAGACGACTTCGACGCGCTTCGGATCGACGAGAGGTGCCGCGCTGGAGACCGTGATCTCCTCGGTGCGTCCCGGCATCAAGGTGATCGGCACGCGTGTGCGCTGGCCGGTCACGACTTCGATGTCGGGGATCTCGACGGTGCCGTAGTCCGCGAGCGAGCAGCGCACGCGGTACTTGCCGGGCGTCAGGAAGCGGTATTCGAAGACGCCGTCTTGATTCGACTGGGCGCCCTGCTCACCGAAGGGACCGATGAGAACGACCGTCGCGCCCGGGAGCGGAGCTCCATCGCGGTCGACGACGATACCCTCGAGGATTCCCGTCGTGGGCTGCTGCGCGAGGGCGAAAGAGCCCACCAGCAGGAGCAGCACGAGGGCCGTGAAGCGGAACGATTTCGACATGAAGAACCCTCCTCCTTCTGTTCGAAGTTCCATCAATCGTTCGTCGCGAAGCGCAGCGCCGTCGCCCTGGCGCTTCGGCTCGGACACGGGTTCGCGATCCTCCCTTCTCCGGAGCGAGATCCGGGACTAGCTCAGGACTTCGGACGCTTCTCGAGCAATTGCCGATACGCTTCGAGGATGCGCAGCACGTCTTCGCGATCGCCGGCATCCGGAACGGCCTCGAGATAGCTCTTGTAGCTGGTCACCGCTTCCTCGAATCGGCCCAGGGAGGCCTGGGCTTCGGCGATGAAGCGGTGGCAGATTCCGAGCGACGGGTCGATCGCGAGCGCGGCGCGCATGTGCTCGATGCCGTCCTCGTAGCGCTTCTGGCGCAGGTAGTTGCCCGCGAGATTGAAGTGGAGCGTCGCGGCGTCCGTGCTCGCGAGCCCGCCGATCAGGGCTTCGGCGTCCGCTTCGCGGCCGGCGCGCGTGTAGGCATCGACGAGCTGGACGGGGATCTGCTCGTTCTCGGGGGAGATCGCGCGCGCTTCTTCGAGCACCGGAACGGCCTCCTCGGCGCGCCCCATCTCGAGGTAAGAGCCACCGAGCGCGAGCAGCAGGGGCGCGCGTTCGGCCGGAGCCTGCACGCGAGTCAGCTCGCGTCCGAGAGCATCGATGGCGCCCTCGAACTTGCCGTTCTGCGCGAGCACGCGACCGTAGGCGCCCCAGATGCCGGGCAGATCCGGGCCGAAGCGAGCCGCCGCCGCGAGCGAGGCCTCCGCTTCGGCGAGCGCGCCCTTCTTGAGCAGGGCGAAGCCCTTCATGTAATGCAGTGAGCCGTTCTCGGGTTCGCCCTGCAGGAGGGTCTCGACTTCCGCGAGGCCCTCGTCGACCTGCCCGCCGGTGATCTTCGCGTAGGCGTCGCGTGCGAGATTGGCCTCCTCGCCGAAATCCATGGGCGCCGAAGGGGCGGCCGCCTGCTTCGGCGGTTCGCCGAGCACGACATCGATCGAGACCTCGAGAACGATCGAGGGAATGGCGATGCGCGCCTGGGGCTCTGCGGGGTCGAGCTGCGATGTGAGGTCCTCGAGCCGCGACCCATCGGGGAAGAGAGGCACGCGGCGGTCGCGGTCGCGCATCTTGATCGTGATTTCCGATGCCACCCATCCTTCGACTTCGACGTCGAAGAGGTACTCGCCGGGCTTCACGAAGGGGATCGTGAACTTGCCCTTCTTGCTGGACTTCACGACGAGCGGCGTGCCCGCGGGATCGGGGGCGCCTTCGGGGGTCGCCGGGGTGAGGGTCACGGTGGCGCCAGGAGCCGGCTTGTCGCCGGGGAGCGACACCGTGCCGTAGACCCGGAGGCTATCGGCGCCGATCGCCAACGCGGGAGATGCCCCAGCGAGAAGCAGCAGCGCGAGCGCGACCGAGCCACAGGCCAGCGAAAAAGCGACAAAAAAGCGGGGAAACCAAGCGCGTTCGAACGGACGCGCCGTCCAGGAGTTCATGACCGCCTCTCTCGCGCCGCCAGGTGGGTTACTGAGCGGCGTCAACCCTTAAATGACGAACGGTTGCAAGATCGTCGCCAGAGGGTTCCGAAAGGGGTCAAGTGGTTTATTCGGAGAGAGTTAACGAATTGCTGACAACTGCTGATCAGGGCTTCGTCCGTTCGGAATTTTGGATCGATCCAAGATCCCGAATGCCGGCTTCGAGTTTTCCTTGTGGGTCAACCGTGATGTCGACGGCCCGATCGGCGCCCGCGGAGCCTCCAGCGTCCGCGACGCGGACGCGCACTCGGTACGCGCCCGGCGGCACGATCAGATTCACTCGGTGCGCGAACTTCAACTCTCCGAGCCGCCCCACGTCGTGCTCCGGCACGTTGACCGCGACGGTCTCGAAGATCGAAGCCACGCGCTCTCCCTTCGGCGTGATCGCCTCGGCGTAGACCGCGAAGAGCAGCGGGGCGTCCCCGCCGCTCTCCCCCCCGAAGAGCGGATCGCGGGCCTGCGTTTCGACGTGCGTGAGGGCCATTTGCATCAGGACCGGGAGCAGGATGCCGTCCTCGGCGGGATGCGAGTCGCCGATGGCGAGTTCCAAGGGGGACGTCGCGCGGCTCGAGCGGCGCGGATCGAAGCGATCCGGGAACGTCACCTCGGCCCCGCGGCGATCGACGTCGACGCGCAGCCGTCCGCGCCGCGTGGCGCTCGCATCGCGATAGAAGCCCACCGTGTAAAGCCCTTCTGAGGCGCCGATGCCGCGGGCGAGGTTCTCGACGACGCGGGTGCCGTGAATCGCGCGTCCGCCGCTCTGGATCGCGATCGTGTCGAGTGAGCCGCGCGTCTCCTGGAACATCGCGTTGAACGGGTCGAGCGTGCGCCGCTCGTGCATCTTCTCGCGCAGGTCGACGTCGACGGACTGATTCGTGAGATGCGCCGGCCGCGTATCGAAGGTGAAGAAGGTCACGTCGCTCTCCGCGGCGTGGCGCAGGACCTCGAGCAGGTCGGTCTGCATCGAGCGCTGCAGGCGAAAGCGCAGGTCGCGGATGTCGATCACGTCCGTGCCGAAGACGCTGAGGATCGTGTGCGTCGCCACTTCACCCGCGTCGGCGACGAAACCGGGGCTCATCAGGAAGACCAGCTTGCGGCCGGGAATGGCGGCCAGGGCCGACGTGTACGAATCGAGCGCCTGCAGCGTGCGATCGGCGCGGCCGGCCCATTCGAAGAGATAGGGCTGCAGGGCGGTCGTCGAGCAGCTGAACGGATCGTAGGCGTTGCGGCAGGTGTCGAGATCGTCGATGGCCTTGCGGATGTCGGCCATGGCGTCGTAGGGGATGGGCGTTCCCAAGAACGTGTCGTTGCCGAGCACCGTGGAGAGCATCGTCTTGTCGGCGGTGAAGGGCACTGCGAATTCCACGCCCTCGTCGTCGACGACCGCGAGCGCGACCCGATCGCTGTCACGCATCTCGCGGGCTACCCAGGTGCGCGCCGCGGCGACCCATCCCGCGCGGTCCTGGACGCGCCCGTTGTAGGCGTCGAAGAGCAGCGTGATCCACCGCTCGGCCAGAGGCGCCGGGATGCGCGGGCCGATTCCGCCCTGTTCGATGACTTCGTCGTCGGGACCGGTCAAGGGTGTCGGCCCGGGAAGCGCCATCGCGGCGAGATTGCGCGTCGCGTAGGGCTCGACATAGGCGAGCTTGGCGACGGCCTTGCCCTCGCGCACCGTGATCTCTTCCGGACGCAGGTCGGTGATCGCGGCGCCCTTGCGATCGGTGACGAGCACCTGCACCTCGACGAGGCGCACGTCGACACGCTCTTCGACGGGTGAGGGAAGCGGTGCCGGGACATCGGTGGCGGGTGCGTTCTCGGCGGCGGCAGGGGGCTCCGACGGCGGACCCGCTGGCACGGGATCACCCGCGGCGAGCGACCTGGAAGAGAAGAGGGCAGCAGCGAGCACACCCCACGAGACGACGGCGAGGAATCGAGTGGCAACGCGCATCATGATGGGAGTTTATCCCGGTCCCTTCATGAAGCCCTGGTCGAAAATGCCGGATCTGCCCGCCCGTGCCGGCGGGCCGATCGTCTGCTAGCCTCGCGCGCCATGGAAGAAAATGAACGCCCGGCACCCCTCACAGCCAAGCAGCGCGCGGCGCTGCGCGGGCGCGCGCACGCGCTCGCGCCCGTCGCGCAGATCGGCAAGGAGGGGCTCGAACCCGCTGTCGTCAAAGGCGTCGACGAGGCGATCGCCGCACGCGAGCTGATCAAGGTGCGCATCGGCCGCGGCTGCCCGGACGATCCCAGGGTCGTCGCGCAGCGTCTCGCGACGGCGCTCGACGCCGAACTCGTCGGCACGATCGGCTTCGTCGCGATCCTCTATCGGCCCAAGGCAGAGGGCGAAGGCCGCTCGTAGCCGCCGCTCCGCCGGAGGAGCGCATCCTGCCGCCATTCGCTCACTCGACGACGAGATGCTCGCCGCCGTTGCGGAGGCGCACGCGCTCGGGGTCAACGCCGCGTCGTTCGATCACATAGTCGCCGGGTGGCAAGGGACCGACGAGATACGAGCTCTCCGGCGTCGGCTCGGCATCCGTGATGAGCGACCAGTCGATGCCGCGCGCATCCGCGACGCGCGGCGTTGCGTCGCACGCGCGGATCTCGACGAAGGCTCCGCTGATGACGCGGAGCGCCGCGCGTGTCTCGCGATCGACGGCGACGTGCAGGGGACCTGCGACCGCGGGCGCGAAGCCCGGCACGCGCGCGACGACGAGCCACGGTCCTTCTCCCTCTGCCGCGAGGCGCGCGGTGCCATTGACGGTGCGGACCGTCTCGCGATCCGTGACTTCGCCGGGGGCGCGCACACCGACGATGGCGCCGCTCACGGGCGCGCCCCCTTCGTCGGTCACGGTCACCGCGATCCTCGGCAGCGGCGCGAGTTCGATCCGCAGAGCGCCGCGATTTCCCGGTGGTGGGACTTCGACGCGTCGCGTGCGGTAGCCGCGCAGCGCGTCCTCGTCGCGGGGTCCCTCGACGTGCAGCGTGCGGCAACCATCGACGAGGCGCAGCGCAAACCGTCCTTCGCGATCGCTCACGGCGAGCGAGCAGGGGTCGCTGGGGATGAGTCGTGCGCCGAGCGCGGAGAGGCGCAACGCTCCGTGCCCGTCGTCGCGGTCGAGCCGCGCGGGCGGGGGCTCGCAAAGGACGAGAGCCCCGGCGAGCGGTGCGAGGTCGCCGGTCCGCACGACCTCTCCGCGCAGCGTCGCGACGGGCAGGTCGATATCGCGCGGCGCATCGCTCGGCCCATCGGCATCGGGCTGCGAGTCGACGGCGACGAGCGCGTTGCCTTCTGTTATCGCGATCAGTCCGCGCTTCCGCGGCTCGATCCCGCCGAAGCTCGCGACTCCCTTCGCGTCGGTCTGCGCTTCGGCGCGCACCTGGGCCGATTCCTGGAGGTCCCGTTCGAGCCAGGTGACGCGCGCCCCGCGCAGCGGCGTGTCCGCTTCTTCGGCAACGGCGATTCGTAGCGGCGCCGTTCCACCGAGCGAGAGCGCATGTGTCTCTCCGTCGGCGACCACGAGCGAGCGGTCGAGCATCGTCGCGCCGCCCGCCGAGAACGCGCGCACGCGCACCTCACCCGGGGCGATCTGGTCGAAGCGAAAACCGCCCGCTCCATCCGAGACCGTCTCGCGCACGAAGCCCATCGCGTCGATCGTGACGCGCGTGTGCGGCGCGGAGACGCCGTTCGCGTCGAGGACGGTACCCAGGACGGTCGCGCCACGGTGAAGGCGGATCTCGATGGGTTCGGCGAGGGGCTCTTCGCCGGCGAGATCGAGGAGCGAGGGCGCGTACCCGGGGCTCGCGGCGGCGATTCGCGGGACCGCTCCGGCGGGCACGCAGAATCGCGCGCGTCCCGCGGCGTTCGTCGTGCGCGCCAGGCCGAGGCGCGCGAGCGTGCTTTCGAGGAGTCGTACCGACGGGGCGAGCGCGACGTCGGGGAGCGGCGAGCCCGTCGCGGCATCGACGACAATCACATCGTGGCAACCGCGCGCGTCGAGCGCGATCGTCACGGGGGTCGTGCCCGGCGCACGCACGGAGACGCTGGCGAGGGCGTAGCCCTCGGCAGCGACGGCGACCTGCACGGGCTCGTCGGGCAGGCCCGTCAGCAGGTAGCGGCCGTCGCGGCTGACGACGTCTCGCGCTTCGAGGCCGTCGAGCAAGAAGGGCAGGAAGCCAGGGCCGCGGTTCGCGGCTGCCGCCGGCAAGGCCAGCCAGCGCAGCGCGCGCACGGGTTCCCGCGAGTCTTGGTCGAGCGCGGTGAGTTCGATCGTCCTGCCGCGATCGAGACCGATATCGAGCGCCGCTGAGAGGCGCGCGGTCTCGACGACGCGGCGCACGAAGCCGGGAGCAACGGCCGAGACGAGAAAGAGACCGCTCTCGTCGCGGGCGTCGAAAGCGGCGCGTCCTTCGTCGTCACAGGGTGACGTGGCGATGGCGAGGGGGCCGGCTTCGCGCGCGCGCCAGAGCGAGACGCGCGCGCCGGGGACAGCCTCGCCGGCGGCATCGGTGACGGTGACGACGAAGGTCGGCGCGCCGGCGGAGCCGGCGCGCGCGACGCTCGCCACGGCCAGAAGCACCGAGAACACGATGGTCGCGCGCACCGTCCGCATGGTCAGCGGTCCTGCTGGCTTTCGGACTGCCAGAGCGCTCCGAGGCGCGGCGTGCTGCTCTTGTCCACCTCGACGCCGCAGGTGCCGGTCGTGAAGCAGCGCGAGTAACTGCAGTCGAGACCGAGCGCTTGCCACAGGATGCCGCACGTGGCCTTCTCCTCGCTGCAGTTGACGCCTCCCGTCGTGAATCCCGCGTGACAGGACGTCTGGACGCATCCCCAGCAGGAAGTGGCCGACGCGTCGACGGACGAAAGGCTCGCCGCGGTCAACAGCGCCAGGCCGATCGCCAGGGCGGCCGCGTGCCGCGCCCCCAACCGGCGGACGGTCTTCCCGTTGTTCGACTTCTCGTTCGCGTTCATGCTTCTGCCTCCTGCGCTTCGCGTCGCGGGGTGCATCCCGGAGCGCGGCGCAGAGGACAAGGTCACACTCGACAAGGCGCGAGGCTTGAGATTTCGCGCGCGAGCGTTGCGGATGCGAGAACGCGCCAAGAAGCACATCGTCCGCGAGTCACCGGCTGTCGACCCTCGCGCGTCGCGAGCGGCATGGTTGTTGCCCGTCGTCGTGGCTGCGGGGCTGCGCGCCGCCGAACTCTTGATCGGCGCGCTGCGCGATCCGCTCTTCGCGAAGCCCGTCGTCGACACGCTCTTCCACGCGCACCAAGCGCGGGAGATCCTCGAGAAGGGTTGGCTGCTCGCGGAGACAGGCGCCTTCTACAAGGGTCCGCTCTACTCGTACCTGCTCGCCGTCCTCGCTGCGCTCTTCGGCGACGACGGCGCGATCGTCGCGGCGCGCGTCGTCAACGCCGCCGCGGGCGTCGGCAGCGTGTACTTCGTCGCGCGCGCCGCGGAGCGCATTGCCGGGCCCGTCGCCGCGCGCATCGCGGGGCTCGCGCTCGCGCTCTACGGAACGGCCATCTACTTCGACACGACGCCGCTCCTCGAACCGCTCGTGGGCCTCTGCCTCGCGGCCGCCGCCGACCGCCTCATGGCCGCGGAGGGCGGCGCCTCGAGGCCGCGCGCGCTCGCCATCGCGGGCGCCCTGCTCGGCATCGCGTCGCTCGTGCGCGCGAACGTGCTCCTCGCGATCGCCGCCGCGGCGTGGTTCGCGTGGCGGCTCGCCCGCGCTCAGCAGAGCGAGACGCGCCTCGAGCCGTGGCGCGCGGTGGCGCTGGTGATCGTGCCCGGTCTGCTCGTCATCGCGCCGGCGACGCTGCGGAATGCGG
>CAZPJJ010000179.1:0-6755 GCA_964586535.1 uncultured Acidobacteriota bacterium
CGTTCCGCGAGCGCCTCGAGCACGGCGATCTCGACTTCGAGCCAGGTTTCCATCTTGGCCTGCTCGGTGAAGAGCCGGCCCATTTCTTCGCGCGTGTACCGTTCGATCACGGAAGGTCTCCTCCGCCGGCCGCCTCAGAGGCGAAGTGCCGCGGCCGGCCGATGCTGCGCTGCGCAGGCGAGCGAGGGCGCGCGGCCCGCCTGGCGCAGCGCCGCTCCCGCGGCGGCGGCGGCGAGGCCGGGCACGTTGTTCGTCTCGGAGATGTGCGCGAGCACGACGGCCTGCGTGTTCTCGCTCGCGATCTCGGCGAGAGCCTCGGCCGCGCCGTCGTTGCTCAGATGCCCGAAGCGCGAGGCGACGCGCTGCTTCGTGGCCCAGGGATAGGGGCCCGCGATGAGCATCTGCGGGTCGTGGTTGGCTTCGAGGACGATCGCGTGGCAGCCCGCGAGCCGCGCTTTGATTTCGGTTGTCACATGCCCCAGATCCGTCGCGAATCCCACGCGGACGCCCTCGGCTTCGAGCACGAAGCCCACGGGCGCGACGGCGTCGTGCGGGATCGGGAAGGCCGTCACGCGAAACCCGCCCGCGTCGAAGGCGCGGCCCGTCTCGAAGATCTCGAGCGAGCTCGCATCGCTCACCGCGCGATGCGCGGCCGCGGCGGTTTCCGCATTGAGGAAAACCGGCATCGGGCGGCGGCGCAGCAGGACCGGCAACCCCTGCACGTGGTCGACGTGCTCGTGCGTGACGAGCACGGCGTCGAGCGCGCGCGGATCGTGCCCCACGGCTTCGAGCCGCGCGCAGAGCTGGCGGCAGGAAAGTCCCGCGTCGATGAGCAGCGCCGAGCGCGCCGTGCGTACGAGCGTCGCGTTGCCGCGCGACCCCGAGCCGAGGACGACGACCTCGACCATCAGCGCTCTCCGGTGTGGCCGAAGCCGCCGGCGCCGCGCTCGGCGGGCGGCAGCTCGAGCACCGCCTCCAGCGTCGCACGCACGACGGGCGCGATGACGAGTTGCGCGATGCGCAGTCCGCGCTCGACGACGAACGCCTCGGCGCCCCAGTTCACGAGCAACACGCAGAGCTCGCCGCGGTAGTCGCTGTCGATCGTGCCGGGCGCGTTTGGCAGACCGATGCCGTGCCGCATCGCGAGCCCGCTGCGCGCGCGCACCTGGCCCTCGTAGCCGCGCGGAATCGCCAGCCGCAGGCCCGTCGGCACGAGAGCACGCGCGCCCGGCGCGATCGTCAGCGGCTCGCTGACGGCCGCGCGAAGGTCGAGGCCCGCCGCGCCGTCTGTTTCGTAGCGTGGCAGGGGCAGACCGCGGCCGTGCGCGAGGATTTCGACTTCGATGCGCACGCCGTCACCGCTCACAGAACGAGATCCTCGTCGCGGACGCGCAGTCCTTTGATGCGTCCGACCGCCGCCAGCGCGACGCGGCGCTTGGTGAAAAGCCGCTCGGCGAGCGCGCGCACGCGCTCGGGCGTGGCGGCGTCGAGGTGCGCGGCGATCTCCTCGGCGGGCATCTGCCGGCCGAGCACCATCTCCTCGCGTGCGATGCGGCTCATGCGCGCGGCCGTCGATTCGAGGCCGAGCAGGTACGAACCCTTGAGATGGTCGCGGGCGACTTCCCACTCTTCTTGGGTGGGGCCGTGCTCGGCGAGGTCGCGCATCTCGGCGAGCGCGAGTTGAACGACTTCGCGTGCCTTCTCGGGCGAGGTGCCGGCATAGACGGTCAGCAGGCCCGTGCCGTGGTGGCCGTGCGTCGACGAAGAGACCGAATACACGAGGCCGCGCTCTTCGCGGATCTTGTGGAAGAGCCTCGACGAGAGGCTGCCGCCGAGGATCGTGTTGAGCACGTGCAGCACGAAGCGGTCGTCGTCGCCCGAGGGCAGTCCGGGGATGCCGAAGAGCAGGTGCACCTGCTCCATCTGCTTGCGAGACTCGGTGACGCGCTCGGCGCGAAAGCGCGGCGGGCCACCGTTGACGACGGCTTCGCCTTGCGGGAGCCCCGAGAACGCCTTTCGCAGCAGATCGCGGTGTTCGGACGAGAGTCGCCCGGCGGCTGCGACGACCATGTTCTGCGGCACGTAGGCGCGGCGGAAGTACTTGAGCACCGTGGCGCGCGACATCTTGGAGACGGTCTCGAGCGTGCCCTGGATCGGCCGGCCCAGCGGGTGCTTGGGCCAGACCTTCTCGGCGAAGAGATCGTAGATGCGGTCTTCGGGCGCGTCGGTGACCATCCGGATCTCTTCCAGGATGACGCCGCGCTCACGCTCGAGTTCGGCCGCGTCGAAGCGCGGACAACGCAGGATGTCCGAGAGCAGGTCGACGGCGATCGGCAGATGCTCGTCGAGACAGCGCACGTAGAAGCAAGTCATCTCTTTCGACGTGAAGGCGTCGAGATTGCCGCCGATGCGGTCGGCGAGGAGCGAGATGTCCTTGGCCGAGCGCGTTTCGGTGCCCTTGAAGACGAGATGCTCGAGAAAGTGGCTGATGCCCCCGAGGCGGGGCGGCTCGTGGCGGCTTCCCATCCGCAACCACACGCCCACCGAGACGGAGCGCACCGCCGGGACGTCCTCGCAGAGCATGGTCAGGCCACCGGGCAGGACTTCGCGTTCGATCATGGGCTGACTCTCTCGGCAGGTGCGTCTCGCGCTCCCGCCGGCTATCCGGAGAGTGGCGGAGTATGGCATGCCGCCCTGTCCGGCGTGTACCGTTCGGGCATGGCGCCCGACGGCCCGAGAGAACCCATCCAAAACGGCCGCGTGCGCGTCGCCCTGAACGGCCGCGGGCCCTTCGAAGTCGCGACGGATCGCGGCTCGTGGCGCTGCGACGGCGTCGTTCCCGGAGAGCGCGTCCGCGTCCGCCCCCGCGCCGGGGGATCGGGATTCGCCGATCTGATCGCGGTCGAAGAACCCTCCCCCGCGCGCCGCCCACCTTCCTGCGCGCTCGCCGCGCACTGCGGCGGCTGCCAATGGCTGCACATCGACGAAGAGGAGCAAAGCGCGATCCGCCTGCGGGAGCTCGATCGCGCGCTCGCCGCCGCGGGCGTCGCGCTTCCCCCGGCCGACGCGCGCCGGCACGTTCCGTCGGCGCCGCTCGCCTATCGCTGCCGCGCGCGCTTTCAGGCCCACGCCGGCGGCCGCGTGCTCGCGCTCGGCTTTCATCGCGCGGGCGGCCGCCGCACGGTCGACGTGCCGCTCTGCCCGTTGCTCGCGCCTCCCCTCGCCTTCACCTATGCGTGCCTGCGCGCCTTGCTCCCCACGTTGCCCTGCGCTGGTCTGACCGGCCTCGAGGTCACGGCGCTTCCCGGCGCCCCTGGTGCCCTGGTATGGCTCAACCCGCGCGATCGTCCGCCCGCAAACTGGCCGGCGCTCGGCGAGGCGCTGCTGACGGCGCTCCCTGGGACGATCGCGGGCGTCGCGACACGCGACGAATCGCTCGGCGCTGCCGCGATCGTCGGGCGAACGCCCGCCGGGCATCCGATCGCCGCCGCGGCGCGCGGCTTCGTCCAGGCGCACCTCCAGGGCGCAGACGCGCTCGCCGAGGAGGTGGCGCGCGCCGCGAGCGCGCCCGATGCGCCGCGTGTCGTCGAACTCTTCGCGGGATCGGGGCTGCTCGGCTGGCGGATGGCGCTGCGCGGCGCGCGGGTCGTGGCGATCGAGCGGGATCCGCTGGCCGTCGCGGCCGCGGCCCTTCTGCCCGCCCCGGAGAACGGATCGCTCACCTGGCTCGCAGCGCAGGACGCTCACGCGGCCTGGCGCGCGGCGCGCGGCGTGGATGTCCTCGTCGCCGATCCGCCGCGCTCGGGACTGGGCACGCTCGCGGAGGAACTTTCACGCGAAGGGCCGGCGCGCATCGTGCTGGTCTCGTGTTCGGTGCGCGCGCTCGCCCGCGATCTGGCGGTGCTCACGCGCGAGAGGTACGCGCTGCGCGCGATGACGACGCTCGATCTCTTTCCGCAGACGCGGCATCTGGAAGTCGTGGCGACGCTCGAGGCGAGGCGCGATCGCGGCTAATTGCGCCGCTTCGGTCTTTGCTGCTGGGTCCCGCCCGAGTTGCCGAAGCTCGAGTTCGAGTTGCCGAAGCTCGAGTTGGAATTGCCGAAAGACGAGCCGTCGTTGGTGCCGCCCGGGCCGCCGGTCGTCTGCCCCTGGCCTTGGGTGACGCCCGGAATCGCGCGCGCGTTCATGTCCTTCTGGTACTGGTCGAACGTGTAGTGCCAGAGGTTGTAAGTCTCTTCGCCGCGCTTGAGCGTGTTGAAGGCCGCCTCGCTGCTCTTCGAGTGCACACCGACCACGCCCGTCGCGCCGGGATCGATGCCCTGCACCTGAGGGCCGCCGCCGAGTTCGCCCAGTTCCTGGCCCAAGCCGATGCTCGAACCGAGGCCGATCTGGTTGGGATCGCCTTCCGCGGAGCACGACGAGACCACTCGGCCCGCGGCACCCACTTTGAGCAGGCACCAGTCTTCGAGGCTCTTCGAGCGAGTGATGGGATCGAAGTAGCCGCGGCGGATGAACATCTGATTCTTCTGGCCCTTCTGCTCGACGAGCTCTTCGAGCTTCGTCGGGAAGCGGCCCTGATCCTGCTGGAATCGAAGAATTGCCGCGGCGTATTGCTCCTGCACGAAGAGGTATTGCGCCTCGCGCTCGCGGCGCTCCATGACGGACCATTCCTGCGCGACCATCCCGGTCATGATCCCGCTGACCATGATCGTGACGAAGACCCCGAGGAGCAGGAATCCCTGCTCCGCGGGGCGTCTTCCCTTCTTTTCGCGACGGTCGCGCATCGGGTCGATCAGCTCGGCGACGGACAGCTGACCGTCGTCGTATCGGTCGCCTCGCCGCGCGTCGTACACGTGTCGCCCGAGGGGCCGCGCGGGCCGCAGGTGCCGTCGCCGTTGTCGTAGACGGTGAGCGTCACGGTGTAGGTCGCGGGCAGGCTCGCGGGCTGGAAGGTGTGGTCCTGCTGGCACGACGAACTGTTGAAGTCCTCGGGTCGGCCGTCGCCCCAGTTCCAGCGGTAGGTGACGATGGTGCCGTCCGGATCGCGCGAGCCGCACCCACTGACCGTCGCGATGCAGAAGAGGTTCGGTGCGGTGCCGGTGACGAAGCCCGTCTGGCCCGGGCCCGCGTCAGCAATCGGATTGAGATTCGCGACAATCCTGTAGTTTTCCACGGCCGGCGGCGAAGAGGGCGCGCCGAGATCGTCCGTGACGGTGAGCGAGACCTCGAGATCCTGCACGTTCTGGAACACGCGGGTGAACGAATCCTGGCCTTCGCCGAAGGTCAGGATTTCGGGGTTGTCCCGGCCAGGATCGGGATTCGTCGAGAGCAAGGACCAGCGGTACTCGACGATGCGGCCATCGAGGTCGCTCGACTGCGCGCCGCTGAACGTGACCGTCGCGCCGGGCTTGGCTTCGTTCTGCGGCAGGATCGAGATCGCGGCGGCGGGACGGTTGTTGGTCTCGCCAATCGTGACGTCGACCTCACCGAACGCCGAGCCGCTCTGACAGCGCACCTTGGCCGTACTCGACGTGTTGAGGCTGTCCTGCGTGAAGCCGAGCGAGTTGGTCTCCGTCAGTCGCTGTCCGCCGCTGGCAAGCGTCCCCGCGGACGTCGCGCAGGTCACGCTGATGCCCGGCTGCGGCTGGCCGTTCTCGTTGTAGACGTAGATCAGGATCTGCGAGTCGGCCCCGACCGCCGGATCCGCGATGATCGGATGCGAGGCGGGCGATGCCGAGACGTCGATGACCCAATCGACGTCGGCGGCGATGCCGTCGTCTTCGCAACCGGTCGCCGTGAGGGCGACGAGCCCGACGACGAGCGCAAGAGCCAGCAGAAGCGAACGGCGTTTCCAGGTGGTGCTCATGGTCCTTGTCCTCGCGCGCCCGAGGGCAGCGCGTCACGGACGGCGCGTTCGGCACGGCGCCGTCGGCTTCGTCCCAACTCTCACAGATCCGAATAGGGCGTCCCGTCGCGCGTCGAGCCGTCGGCCATGGACTTGACATCCCAGATGCCCGCCGGCTGGCTCGGATCGAGCGACGTGCCCGAATCGGCTGGTATTTCCTCCCACTCCGATCCTCCCGTGAAGGGATCGATCGGAATGGCGCGCAGGTAGCCTTCGTCGACGAGCGCATCGACGCTCATCGGGTAATAGCCTTTGTCGGCGAAATAGCGGTCGATCGTCTGCCGAAGAATGAACAGGTTCTCCTTCAGCACGGACTCCCGCGCTTTGTGCAGGGCGTTCTGGTAGACGGGAAGCGCCACGCCGACGAGCAGAGCGATGACCGCGACGACGATCATCAACTCGATGAGCGTGAAGCCCCGGTTGCGGTTCTGGCTCGGCATCTCGGTGTCTCCCCGATCCTTTCGCGCGCGGCTCACCACTCGCTGTACTTGGAGCCGTCGAGGGCTTCACCTTCAGCGAGGGAAAATACGTCGAAAACGTGGGTACTGTCCCACGACGTGTCGTCAGGATCCTGCTTCGAGGAGCGCTTGCCCCATTCGTCCTTACCGGTGAGCGGATCGATCGGGATGCGCCGCAGGAACTTCACTTTCACTTCCTTGGCCAGTCCGAGATCGAGCCCTTCGACGAGCACTTCGAGATCCTCGGGCCAGTCTTCGTCGGTGGCGTTCTGCTTGGCGGAAGGCACGATGCGGATCACGTGGTTGTAGGTGTCGATCGCGCGCCGCATCTCGCGCAAGTGCTGCCGCAGCTCGAGCTCCCGGGCGCGCCGCTCCATCGTGTGGGCGACGGG
>CAZPJJ010000179.1:6765-8111 GCA_964586535.1 uncultured Acidobacteriota bacterium
CCCCCGCCATGATCCCGAGCAGGAACATGGTGCAGGCCAGCTCGACGAGGCTGAAGCCGCGCTCGCGCGATCGCGTCACGGAGTGACCTCCACCGTCGCGGTGCGGAAGGACGCGGGCCAGGCCTGGCTCTCTGGACCGCGCACCTGCGCCGCCGAGAACGAGAATCCGGCTTCGCCTTCGCCGACCGCGACGAAGTTCAAACGGACGAGTTGGCCCGCGCCGTCCGCAGGCTCGGGACCCGGCCGCGTGATCGAGACGACCACGAGTCCTCCCTCGGCGCTTTCGACGGCCTGCAGATCGGCGGGGACGCCGCCTTGCTGCAAGAAGTCACCGAGCTGGGCCGGCGGAACGAAGCGAAGCACGCGGGGGTCGTAGCGGAGCTGGAAATTGACCGTCGACACGACCGCCGCGTTGGCGATCTCGACGTCGACGAAGAGCGGGTCGCCGCTCGTCACGTTGCCCGCGGAGGGCGCGAGACGCACCTGGGCGGGCGCCGTCGGCGCGCTGCGATCCTGATCCTCCTCGCGAACCGTGTCGCCGGGTGTGTCGCCGGGCAGCACGCCGGCCGAATCCGGATCAGGAAGCGGCGGCAGCACGCCACCGCCTTCGTCGGCTTCGGCATCGAAGCGCGTCTGCGGAAGCTGCTCGGCGGGCGGTTCCGCGCCGCGTGGACGGCGCTGGCGCGCGCGCGCAGGAGAATCACCCGAAGAGAGCGTGGGATCGACGACCTTCGGCTTGGGCTCCTCGGGAGTTGCCTCGGCCGGAGCAGGGGTCGCGGTAGGGCCGTTGAGCTCCTGTTCGATCTCTTCCCAGGGGCTCGGCCCCGCGAAGGGGCTCTCGCCGAGCGCGTTACGCGCCACGCCGCGGAGCTGGATGACCTCCTCGGTGCCCACCCAGAGCGGCACGAGATCGATCGGCTTGATGTCGGGCACGCGGATGATGTGCGGCGTCACCGTGAGCACGATGTCCGTTTCGGAGCGGTTGTCCTCGGTGGTGCCGAAGAGGCGGCGCAGGAGCGGGATGTCCGAGAGGCCGGGCACGCCCGCCAGGGACGAGCGCTCGGTCTCCTGGATGAGTCCGGCGAGCACGTTCGTTTCACCGTCGCGCAGGCGGATCGTCGTTTCGACCTGCCGCGTTCCGATGATCGGCTGGCTGACGCCGCCCGTGCCCTCGACCTCGCCGGAGAGCGAAGAGACCTCGACGTTGACCTTCATCGTGATCTCTTTGTTGTGGTGCACGCGCGGTTCGATTTCGAGCTGGATACCGACGTTCTGATAGGTGAAGGACGTCACGGGGACGATGTTGCCGCCGATCGTCTGGCTCGAATTGAAGGTGGTCGCGGGAA
>CAZPJJ010000180.1:0-8103 GCA_964586535.1 uncultured Acidobacteriota bacterium
ACGCAGGTCCTCGTGATCAAGCTGGCGACGGACTGAGGCGCGGGACTCGCGATGACGACGACAGCCCCATCTACTCCCCCGGAGACCGCGCTGAAGCCGGCGCCGGGACCGCTGCGCGCACCGCCTCCGGTCAAGCAGGAGGAACTCGAAAGCTCGGGCCGCGCGATCATGCCGATCGCGAGCATCCTCGCACACAAGCGCCTGGCGATCACGATCGCGCTCGTCGTCGCGCTGCTGGGATTGCCGATTGCCTACATCAAAGGGACGCCGTCATACATGGCGACGGCGGTAATTCACGTCTCGCCGCGTTTCGTGCGCACGCTCGACACGGATCAGGAGCTCGAGCTGCAGTCGAACACGCAGTATCGCGACTTCGTCGAGCAGCAGGTCCGCACGGTGAATCGCTTCGATGTCTGCCTCGACGCGCTCGAACGGCTGGGGGAGCGTCGTAAGCTTTGGGACCTTCCGAACGAGTCGCCGCGGCGCGCGGCGGAGCGGCTGCAGGGCTCGCTCGACGCGCGAGCGGTGCACGACACGTACATGTTCACGGTGTCGCTTTCGGGGCGAGAGGCGGAGGGGCTCGACGAGATCATCAACGCGGTCGTCGATGCCTATCTCGACGCGGCGAAGCGCGAGGAGATCTTCGGTGCGGATCAGCGTGTCTCCGACTTGGTGGCGCACCGCGAAACGCTGCTCGAGGAAGTGCGCGCGCTCTCGGATCAGCGCTCGGAGATCGCCCAGGATCTGGGCGTCACGACGTTCAACGAGAACATGCTCAATCCGTACGATGAGCTGCTGATCCGCGGCAAGGAGGCGCTCGACACCGCGCGCCGCGTCCGCTTCGAGGCGGAGGCGCGCCTGCGCGCGCACGACCCGGAGCAGGGCGACAAGTCCACGGCGGCACTCGATGCGCTCGCGTGGCAGAAGGTCGACGGCGACTCGGGTATCGCGAGCCTCAAGTCGAACGCGAACTTCCGCCGCGCTCAGGTGCTGGCCGAGATCGCTGGACTCTCCGAGGACCATGTCGGCCGCCGCGCGGGCGAGCGGGAGATGGAGCGCCTGGAGGCGGAAGTCCGCGCGCTGGAGCAGCGGCTTCTGGCGCGCTACCGAGAGGAGATCTTCGCGGGGTTCCGCGCGGAAGCGCTCGCGGCGCGCGAGGTCGAGGCGAACGTCCAGGCGGACCTGATCGCGCAGGAAGAGCGCGCGCAGTGGTTCGCTCGGCGCTACAACGAGGCGCTCTCGCTTTCGGGCGAGATCGTCCGTGCGCGCTCATTGCTCGACAAGATGGGCGACCGCATCGACTTCCTCGAGATCGAGACGGGCGCGCCGGGCTGGCTGCGCCTGGTCGAGCGCGCGCGGCGTCCGGAAATCCCGGTCTCGGGCGGCCGCAAGAAACTGGCGATCCTCTTCGCTCTCGGCGGGATCTTCCTCGGCCTCGGCGTCGCGGTCGGCGTGGATTTCCTCGATCGCCGCGTCCGCGTGCCGAACCAACTGACGCCGATTCTCGGCTTCCCGCCGTTGGGCTGGGTGCTGGAGTGCGAGAGCGAGAGCACGCGCTCGTTCGCATGCGATCAGGTGCGCCGCATCGCGAGCGCGCTCGAGCGCGACCGGCGGGCGAGCGGGACACGCGCCGTGCTGATGACGGGCGTGAAGCCGGGCGGCGGCGTGACGACGCTCGCGCTCGAGATCGGCCGCGAGTTGCAAGAGCTGGGCATCCCGGCGGTGGTGCTCGAGGCCGACGCGCTCGCGCCGGATCCGCGCTACGGCGCCAAGGACGGCGTCGGACTCGCGCAGCTCCTGCGCGTCGCCGGCACGCCGCTCGAGAGCGCGGTCGTGCGCAGCGACGCATCGTTCCCGGACCGGGTGCCTCTTGGTTCGCTCGGTGGCGGACGCCATCTGCCTTCGGTCACGGATCTGCCGCGCGTACTCCAGCAGCTCTACGATCGCTACGAGCTCGTGCTCATCGACGGTCCGCCGATCTTGCTCTCGGCGGACGCGGAACTGCTCGCGGGGCTGGTCGATGCGGCGCTCCTCATCGTCGAGGCCGACGCGAATGTCGTCGGCGAGGTGAGGCGCGCGGCGAAGACGCTCTCGAAAGCTGCGCCGCCGGCCGCGGGAGCGCTGCTCAATCGCGTGCGGCCGATCAAGGGCGGCGGCTACGTTGCGACGCTACTCGACGAGTACCAGCACGCGCGCAAGGCGAAAGTCCCGGTCTGGGCCACGCCGTGGTTGTGGAGGTAACGACGTGGCGATTCCGCTGCTCTACGCCCTGCACAGCGGCAAGCTCTACGGCACCGAGCGCATGGCGCTGGCGACCGCGAAGGCGCTCGGCCGCGCCTTCGACCCGGTCATCTTCGCACCGCCGGGCGAAGCGCTCGACGAGGCGCGACGCATGGGCTTCGGGGTCGAGGCGTTCACGAGTGCGTCGTCGTTCGCGGTGGCGCTGCGGCGGCATCTGCGCGGCCAGAATCGCGTCGCGTTCATCGCGACGGGTGTCTCGCAGTCGGCGATCTTCGCGGCACTGACGGCGCTGGGCCCGCGCCACAAAGCGCATCTGCACGTCGTCCACGGCGGAGCGGACGAGAGACTGGCCTACGGCCGCAAGAAGCTCGTCGCGCCCCTGGGCGCGCGCTTCGTCGCGGTGTCGGCGTTCGTGCGCGAGCGGCTCATTGCGCACGGGGTTTCCGAGTCGCGTATCCACGTCGTCGAGAACTTCCTCGAGCCCGAGCGCATGGCGCGCTTCCCGCGCCGGCAGTCGTTCGCCAAGGACGGCGTGCGGCGCGTCGTGGTCGTCTCGCGCGTCGATCCGATCAAGCGCATCGACCTGGTGCTCGACGCCCTCGACCAGGAGCCCTCGCTCGATGCGCTCGAGATCCGCGTGCTCGGCTCGGGTTGGCAGATCGAAGAACTGCGCGAGCGCGCGCGGCGCACGCATCCGAATGTGTCGCTGGTGGGCTTCACGGATCACGTACCCGAAGAGCTCGCGGCGTCCGACCTGCTGCTGCACACCTGCCCCGAGGAGCCTTTCGGCCTCGCGATCCTCGAGGCGATGGCGGTCGGGCTGCCGGTGCTCGTGCCCGACGCGGGTGGCGCGGGATCGCTGGTCGAGCCCGAGCGCAGCGGATTTCGCTTTCGCGCCAACGACGCGGGATCGCTGGCGGGCGCGCTCTCGCGGCTCTCGAAGGCGCCGGCCGAGATGCTGGCGAGCGTCGTCGAGGGTGCCCGCGAGGCGCTGGCGTCGCGCTTCGCGCCCGCGGCGCGCGCGCAGGACTACCGCCTGCTGATCGAGGAGGCTCTGCAATGAGCGCGCCCGTACTCTCGGTCGTCGTCATCGGCCGCAACGAAGGCGAGCGCCTCTCGGCGTGCCTGCGCTCGGTCCTCACGATGGACGATCCCGGCGGTCCGCTCGAGATCATCTATGTCGACTCGTCCTCGACGGACGACAGCGTCGATCGCGCGCGCGCGCTGGGTGCGGAGGTCATCGTCGTCAAGCCGGAGCGCCCCGCCGCGGCCGTCGGCCGCAACGCGGGATGGCGCCGCGCGAAGGCGCCGATCGTGCTCTTTCTCGACGGCGATACGATCCTCGATCCGCACTTCGTCGTGGACAGCCTCCCGGAGTTCCACGACGAGAAAGTCGCGGTGGTCTGGGGCCATCGCCGCGAGATCCGCCCGGAGGCGAGCCTCTACAACCGCGTGCTCGACCTCGACTGGGTCTATCCGCCGGGCGAGAGCGAGTTCTGCGGCGGCGACGCGCTCATGCGCCGCGCGGTGCTCGAAGCGGTCGGCGGCTATGACGACAGTCTCATTGCGGGCGAGGAGCCCGAGATGTGCGCCCGCATCCGCGCGCGCGGCTTCACGATCCTGCACGTCGACCGAAAGATGACGGGCCACGATCTCGCGATGACGCGCTTCGCGCAGTACTGGCGCCGCGCGTTCCGCGCCGGGCACGCCTACGCCGAGATTTCCGAGCGCTTCGCGGGGACCGACAACCCGCTCTGGCAAGAGGACGCGCGGCGCAACCGCGTGCGCGCGAGCGCGCTGCTCGGCATGCCGATCGCGGGCGCGGTGGCTTCTTTGGGACTCGCGACGCCGTGGCCGGTCGCGGCAGTCGCGGGGCTGCTCGCGCTGCTCGCCCTGCGCTCGGCATGGAAGGCGCGCTGGAAGGGCGGGGGCGCGCTGGCGCTCCTGCTCTACGGCGTGCACTCGCACTTCCAGCAGATTCCGATCTACGCGGGGCAGTTGGCCTACGCACGCGACCGGCGCGCCGGCCGGCGCCGCGGGCTGATCGAGTACAAGGCGGCGACGCGATGATCGCCATCAAGACGTTCGTCACCGCGCTGCTCGCCCCGGCTGCGCGCGTGGCCAACGCCACGGAAGGCCTGCGCCGCGCGTGGGCGCACGCGCGAGTCAGCGCGCGTCTCGGCCGGCCCGTCGATCCGTCGGCGGTGTTCGTCGGCATGCCCGAGATCCACGGCACGGCGAACATCACGTTGGGCCGGGATCTCTATCTCTATCGCGAGCTCTACTGGGAGACGCAGGAGCACGGCGCGATCGCGATCGGCGACGGCGTCGTCATGTCGCGCGGCGTGCACGTCGTGTCGTTCGCGTCGATCGAGATCGGGCGCGGCGCGATGATCGGCGAGTACGCCTCGATCCGCGACGCGAACCACGTCATCGACGGCGAGGGACCGCTGCGCCACTCGGGCCACGAAGCGAAGCCGATCGTCATCGGCGAGGACGCCTGGATCGGCCGCGGCGTCACGGTGCTCGGCGGCGTCACGATCGGCGCGCGCGCGGTCGTCGGCGCCAACGCGGTCGTCACGAAGAGCATCCCCGAGGGCGCGATTGCGGTCGGCGTGCCGGCGAAGGTCATCGCCTCGCGCGCCACGCCGGCCTTGGCCTCGCCCGCATCGCCGCAGGCCGCGGCGGAGAAGGAGGAAGCATGTCTGACGCCCCGCTGAGCGTCCTGCTCTCCGCCTACCAGTGCGGTCCCGGCATGGGCTCCGTTTCGCAGATCGGCTGGGAGTGGTACTCGCGCCTCGCGGCGCGCGTGACGGTGACGCTGCTCACGCATGTCCGCAATCGCAAGGCGCTCGAAGCCGCGGGCGCGCCGCTCGCGGGTAGCGAGGTGCATTTCGTCGACACCGAGTGGCTCGCGGGACCGCTCTGGCGGACGTCGCGGTGGCTCTTTCCGGGCAGCGAGCACGCGACCTTTCTGCTCAGCTCGCTCGACTTCTTCGCCTACGACCACGCCGCGCGCGCCTGGGCGCGCGAGCGCATCGCAGAGGGCACGCGTTTCCATGTCGTGCACCAGGTGACGCCCGTCACCAACGCCGCGCCGACGAAGCTGCACACGCTCGGCCTGCCGCTCGTCGTCGGCCCGCTCAACGCGGGGCTTTCCACGCCCAAGACCTTCCCCGAGCTGATGCGCGAGGAGTCGGCCTGGCTGATGCGCCTCGGCAACGTCGGGCGCTCGTTCGACCGCTTCATCGGCTGCAGCGAAGCTGCCGCGGCGATCCTCGTCGCCACACAGGCGACGCTCGCGAGCGTCCCCGAGCGCGACCGCGCGCGCTGCCGGCCGATGATCGAAAACGGCGTCGATCTCGAGCGCTTCCTGCCCTCGCCGTGGCCCGCGCCGCCTTCTCCCTCGCAGCCGCTGCGCGTCGTCTTCGTCGGCCGGATGATCCCCTCGAAGGGCGTGCCGATGCTCCTCGACGCGCTCGATCGCGTAAGGCGCCGCGTGCCGGTGACGGCGACCTTCATCGGCGACGGCCCGCTGCGCGCGGCGTGGGAAGAGCAAGCCGCCCGCATCGGCCTCGTCGAGGCCGGCGTGGCGACCTTCGCGGGCGCGCAGCCGCTCGACGCCGTCGCCCGCGCGATGCGCGAGGCGCACGTCTTCTGCTTGCCCTCGGTGCGCGAATCCGGTGGGGCGGTGCTGCTCGAGGCGATGGCCTGCTGCCGTCCGGTGATCGCGGTCGCGCACGGCGGTCCGGCCGAGATCGTCGACGACGGCGTCGGCGCGCTGATTCCCGCCGACGGCCCCGGCCCCGTGACCGAGGGACTGATCGACGCGCTTCTCGACGTGGCGGAGCACCCCGAGCTGTGGCGCCGCCGCGGCCTCGAAGGGCGCCACCGCGTCGAGCGCCTCTACTCGTGGGCGAGCAAGGTCGAGGCCGGTCTTCGGCTCTACGCCGAGTTGGCCGGCGTGCCCGTTCCCGCGCGGCACGAAGAGCCCGAACTCGTCGGCGCGGGACCGGAGAGACGGCGATGAGCGCGCAGACTCCACGCTCGGCGGTGCGCATGGCGTATCTCGTCAGCGCCTATCCGGCGATCTCGCACACGTTCATCCTGCGCGAGGTGCTCCAGCTTCGCGCGAAGGGCTTCGAGATCCACGTCGCGTCGATCAACGCGCCGGATCGCCCCGCCGAGCGCCTCACCGAAGACGAGCGCGCGGAGGACAAGCTCACGCTCTACGTCAAGCAGCAGGGCGCCGCGCGCGGACTCGCGGCGGTGCTGCGCGCGCTCGCGACGCGACCCCTCGCGCTCGTGCGGGCGCTCGCCTTCGCCGTGCGCCTCGGCCACGCCGACGTCAAGAAGCAGCTCTACGGGATTTTCTACCTCGTCGAGGCGGCGATCATCGGACGCTTCATGGAGGAGCGCGCGCTCACACACCTCCACGTGCACTTCGCGACGCCCGCGTCGACGGTCGGGTTGATCCTCACGAAGCTCTACCCGGCGACGCTCTCGCTCACCGTGCACGGTCCCGACGAGTTCTACGACGCGCCGGGCTACTGCCTCACCGAGAAGATCGAAGGCGCGTCGTTCGTGTGCACGATCGGCCGCTACGCCAAGAGCCAGTGCATGAAGCTCTCGGATCCCGCGCACTGGGAGAAGCTCGAGGTCGCGCCGCTCGGCGTCGATCCGGCGCTCTTCACGCCGCGAGCTTTCCGCGAGCAGCCCGATCCCTTCGAGGTGCTCTGCGTCGGCAGACTGGTACCGGCGAAGGGGCAGCACGTGTTGCTGCGCGCGATCGCGCGCCTCGCCGGCGAAGGTCGCCGCGTGCGCCTGCGCGTCGTCGGCGACGGCCCCGATCGCGCCGCGCTCGAGCGTTTCGCCGCGGAGCGCGGCCTCGGCGAGCACGTCGTCTTCGAGGGAGCGGTCAATCAGGACCGCATCCGCGCGCTCTACGCGCAGGCGGACGTCTTCGCGCTGGCGAGCTTCGCCGAGGGCATCCCCGTCGTGCTGATGGAGGCGATGGCGATGGAGATCCCGTGCGTGACGACGTTCATCACGGGCCATCCCGAGCTCATCCGCGACGGCGTCGACGGGCTGCTCGTGGCGCCCTCGGACGACGAGGAACTCGCGCGCGCGATCGCCCGCTTGATGGACGATGCGGCGCTGCGCCGCACGCTCGGCGAGGCAGGGCGGCGCCGCGTGATCGAGCGCTACAACCTCGCGCCCAACACCGAGCGCCTCGCCGAGATCTTCCGCCGCCGCCTCGCGGAGCAGGAGCCCGTCGCGCGATGACGCCCCTCGCCGCGGTGGCCACGCTCGCCGTGCTCGCACTGGCCTCCGGGCCGGGCGCGCCGGTGCGCGTCGTCGTCGACGAGAAGCCCGCGCTGAGGGCGGCGCCGCGGCTGGGCGTGAACCTCGGCGAGCGCAGCGCGTGGGGCGCGGAGCAGCTTCTCGCGAACGTCCTCCTCAACCCCGGCTTCGAGGGCGTGGTCGACCGCGCGCTCGTCGTCGTCGCGCCGCGCGCGCTGCGCCTCGGCTTCGCCGACGACGCGCCCGCCGTCGCGCGGCCCGACGGCTTCTGGAGCGGTGCGCGCTACGAGATCCTCGTCGGCGCGGATGCCGGCGCGACGGGGACGATCCTCGACTCGCGGCAGCGCGGCGCGGCGGGTCTCGCGGAGTTCTTCCCGCGCCGCGGCGATCCGCTCCCCGTCGCGGGCGACGTCGTCACGCTCACGCGCGTCGCCGATCGCGCGCCGCTCGCCAAGTGGCACGTGCCCGACGATGCGCGCGGCCGGGTGACGACGGCGACCGGCGAGATCGCCCCCGGCAGCCCCGGCGCGCGCTCGCTCGAACTGCGTCCGTCGTCGA
>CAZPJJ010000181.1:0-8103 GCA_964586535.1 uncultured Acidobacteriota bacterium
CGCTCTCGGTTTCGTAACCCAGGCGCCGGGCCGCGCATCCTCGGGCGCGTTGCCTGTCTTCGAGACCCCTGGAGGAACTCATGCAGCTCGCCCTCGCCGCGCTCGCCGGCCTCGTCGCCGGAATCGTGCTTCTCGCTCTCGTCGTGCTCTTCGTCGCTCGCACCAAGATGATCGTGGCCGAGCCCATTCCGCTTTCGTTCGACGACGCGGTCCGCACCGTGACCGAGGCCGTCCCCGCCGTCGCCGGCTGGGGCATGCCGGCCGCCCCGCTCGACATGACAGGCGCCCTCGCGGCGAAAGGCATTTCGATCGAGGGTGTGCGCCGCGCGCAGATCTTCTTCTTGTGCAATCCGCGTCATGCGGCGCATGTGCTCGGCGCGGCGCCATGGATGATGGGAATGATGCCCTGCTCGTGGGCGCTCTTCGAGAAGACCGACGGCAGCGTCCATCTCTCGTCGATGAACATGCCCCTCTTGAGCCGGATCTTTTCGGGCGATGTCGGGCGGGTGCTGCGTCAGGTGGCGAGCGAAGAGGAGCGCATGCGCGCTCGCCTCCACGAGTCCGCCACCGCGGGCGTGCCCGCGGCCGCGCGCGCCTGAAGAGAAAAGATCGCGAGCGGGCGGATCGCGGATCCGCCCCTCGCATCATTCTTGCTCAGGGAACGAGTTCGCCGCACGAGTTCGCGGAGAAGGCGACGTAGAAATAGGTCGTCGCGTCCCCGGCCGCCCCCGCGTCGTTCCACTGCACGCCGGCCGCCGAGCCGTCTCCGTCCGAGATTCCCGTGCGGTACGGGTCGGGCTGCGTGCGCAGGAAGTCCGGCGCCGTTCCGCGATAGATCGTGTAACTCGACGCGTTGCGCTCGGCGAAGTCGAGACGCACGTCGTTTTCGAGGCGCTCGACGTCGAGCGTGTTGCCGACGCCCGTCGCCTGCGAGGCGGCGCACTCCAAGTCGGTCGGTGCGACCGCGACGAGCGCGTAGTCTTGCGGGCGCAGCGCCACGTCGCCGATCGCCGCCGCGCGTACGGTGACGCGCACTGGCCCGGGAGTGGGTGACTCCAGGAAGACGCCCTCTTTGTTGTTGAGGCGGTCGAAGTCCTCGGACGGCGTGACGGTGAAGCCATCGACGAATCCGCGATTGCCGGCGAAGCGGCGGCCGTCGGCGGTCTCCACCTCGAGATCGAGATCGTTGACGAGCGCTTTGGCCGAGCCCGGCGCGGCGGGAGCGTCGGTCCACACGAGCATGATCTTGACGGGGCGCGCGCCAGTGAGCGGGATCTCGAACGTCGCTTCCTGGCCCGCGGCCGTAAATCCGGTCTGTATGTTGCGATCGTCCAGGACGACGAAGCGCTGCTCCTCGCTCTCGGATGCGAACCAGAGCGCGTCATCGAGCGCGACGCGGCCGAAGCCCTGATTCGGGTTCGGACGCGCACCGCCCGTCCCCGTGCCGAGCATGTTGCGCGTCGATACGAGCATCGTCGCTTTGAGCAGCGCCGCCGAAGGTGTGAATCCCGCGCCGGTGCTCGCCGAGCCCGAGGGATAGAAGCCGCGCGTGAAATAGTCACGCACGAGCACCGCGGCGCCAGCCGCCGCCGGAGTCGCCATCGACGTGCCCGAGTAGCTCGTCCACCCGCAAGAGATGGACGACGCGTTGCGGGCGGAGGAGACGCCCTGCGCGGGGGCGAGCAAGTCGGGGAGCGTCCGGCCGTCGCCCGCGGGGCCGCGGCTCGAGGACGAGTACATGTTCTCGAAGTTCGCGCCGTTGACGGTGCCACCGACGGTGATCGAGTTCTTGGCATTCGAGTACGAGCCGAGCGTGCCGGGCGACGAGCCGCTGTTGCCGGCGGCGTAGAGGATGAGGAAATCCGGGTTCTTCCACATGAAGTCGTCGATGGCATTGGCGGCGCTTCCGTAGCTGTTGCCGCCGCCGCCCCACGAATTCGTGTGGACGAAAGCCCCGCGCGAGCGCGCATCGCTCCACGCGGTGGAGAGATCCGAGGGCGGCGAGACCGAACCGAAGAGGCAGGCGAACGTCCCGCTGCCCTGGATGTCCTGCATGATCACGCGCGCGTCCGGCGCGAGGCCGTCGCGATCACCTGCGTTGGAGCACAATGCGGTGCCCGCGACGTGCGTGCCGTGGTCGCCGCTGCAGAGCGCGCCGAGCTGGCCGCCTCCCCACGCGCGGTTGTCGGCGATCTTGCCGGCGCCGTCGAAGCAGCAGTGCCGCGTGTCGAGGCCCGAGTCCATGACCGCTAGGATCTGACCGTTGCCGCGCACTCCGCGCTGGTGGATCGAGTCGTTGCCGATCGTCCCGCTCTGGACGATGCCGCGGCTCGAGTCGTTGAGCAGGCGTGGCGCCTCGTAAGGCTCGACGTGAATGACGTCGTCGTGGCGCAGCACGGCGAGGGCGGCATCGACGCTGGCCGCGCGGACGAGCAGTCCTCCAGGCCAGGACTCGAGGACATCGAGATCGGGATGCGAGGCGGCGAGCGCCGCGGCGGCATTCCGGTGTGCCTGAGCACCGCCAAGAGCGACGCGCAGCGTGAGCGGGGTGGCGGTGAGCGATGCAACCCGGGGAGAGAGCTTGAGCGCGGGATGGAGCCGGCCGACCCAGAGGACGCCCTTCTCGGCGGCGAGCGCTGGCGCGACGCCGGGAGGCAGGTGCGCGAGGCGGGCGTGCTGTGGGACGGCGGGTCCCGGGATCGCGCCCAGCTGCTGGAGAGCGGCGCGGCGATCGGCGTCGGGCATGGCCGGGTCGAAGACGACGAGCATCCAGCCGCCCTCGATAGGCGCGGAACCGGTGAGGCCCGCGGGGAGTAGGCGCGCGAGCGGATCGGCACCCGTCGCCGAGGCAGCGTCGAACGCGGCGCTCTCGAGGAGCACGGCGGTGGGGCGCTGACGGGCTTCGGTTGCGTCGAGCGTCGCGAAGGGGGGCGTGAGCTCACGCGGCCAGAACGCGGAGAGATCGGGGGCCTCGCCCTCATGCGGTGCGGGAGACGCCTGCGGATCGGGCGATCCGGCCAGCGCGGGGGCCTGAATGACCGCCAGAGACAGGACGACGAGACCGGCGACACGAACAACGGAGGCGCGCGTGCAGGGCGCGCCGATGGAACGAGACATGCCTCCTCCGGGGCGATCGGGCCTGTCCCTCTCCAAGCCGAACGCCAATGGCGAGGGATGTTACGTCGAAACAGCGTCGCCAGCTTGGGGGCGGGACAGCGCATCTTCCTGCGCTCCAGGTGCCGCGGGCAGGCGATGCCTGGATGAGGCCAGGCCGGATGGCGGGGCTTTTCGTGCGGGCTCTCGTTGTCACTGGCGAAGACTCCTGCAGGGCCCAAGTTGGTTGTGGGAGGTCGGAGGAGAGGAAATGCGGAAGATCTGCGTTGCGATGGTTGCCGTGGGCGGCCTTGCCCTCGGAGTCGCGAGCGTCGCGCGGGCGGACGAGACGCTGCCGCGCGAGCGCGTCACGGATCGCCGGGAAGTCCGGCAGGATCACCGGCAGACGGCCGATGACCGGCTCGACCGCGCCCGTGTGACAGAGCTGCGGGACCGCTTCGGTGCCGCGCGCGCCGTGGGGGACACGGATGCCATCGCCCTGATCGATGTGCAGGTGCGAGCGCTGCTCGCGGGTGAGCGCGCCGAATCGCGTGCCGAGGTTTCCGGCGACCAGTCCGAGCTGAGGCGGTCACGGCGCGAAGCGCGCCGAACCCGCGACGCCGTCGAGGACGGCGACGAGCCAGCGGCGGAGCTCCGGGACGATCGCCGGGATCGCCGCGACGATCGCCGCGACGTGAATGTCGAGCGGCGTGAAGCAGCCGTCGAGCGCGATCTCTCCGTTGAGTGGGCGGCGCTGGCCGGGCGCTACGACGAGGCGAGTCTCGCGAAGCGCGGGGACCTCCTTGACGCGCTCGTCGCGACCGCTTCCGCTGAGGTCCGTCGCGACCGCCGCGAGACCCGCGAGGACCGCCGCGAGCGTCGCGAAGACCGCCCCTAGCATCCCGTGATTGGGGACAGTCGACTTAGGGTGCCTGTCCCCCTGAGTCGCCTGTCCCCCCTGAGCCGACTGTCCCCGGGGTCAGCTGCGGGCCGTGGCGGCGGTGCCGATGATGAGGCCGAGCCAGGCGAGTTTGACGAGCGGGCCCGACGCGATGAGCACTCCGAAGCCGAGGAAGGCGAGCCCGATCCAGAACACGAGATGCCCGCCCGGAGTTCCCCCGGGCTCGAGGATGGCGTCGGTGGGATCGCCTGGATTGTAATGGACCAGGACGGCGTCGCCGGGTTGGTAGCGATTCACGGCGCGCAGCGCGTGCTTGCGCGACGACGACCGTACCTGCCCGCCGACCTCGACGTCGGCGCCGCGGTACTCGCGCCCGAGCACGACATAGCGATAGACGATGTCCGCCTCGTACATCGTGTCGCCGTCGCCGTCCGTCGACGAGATGACGGTCGCGGTCTCGATGATCCCCGAGGTTACGGGCCAGGTCTCGCTCGCACGTGCCTTCTCGAGCAGAGGGATTCCCCAGTGGAACGCGAGCGCGTAGCCGACGCCCGCGAAGACGAGGCCGAAGACGACGAGACCAGCCGAGCCTGCGAGTTTGCGGACGACCAAGGCGATGCTCCCGGCCGACCTCCCTCGATAAACTAGGGGGGCGATCACGCTTCGGGCAAGGCGGCGGGTGTCGGGCCAGGCGAGCGGAGCCTACGCGCCCGCGGTCGTGCTGGGCGCGGGTGCATCGATGAGGCTCTCGCAACCGCCTCCTACCTCGATGCAAGGAACCCAGGCCAGCACGAGCCGGTCCACGGCGAGATCCGCCTTCCGCGGCGCGACTCGCTTCTCGACGATCTCCGGTCCTGCGGCGAACGACGCCAGGAGCGAGGCGACGTCGGCCTCGCACTCGCTCTCGAGGCTGGCGAGTTGCTCGCGCATCTCTTCGAGCGACTCCTCGGCCCGCGCGACATCGTTGCGCTCGGCGTTGGCGCGGGTTGCCCCACGCGCGGCCGTCGCGGCGCGGCTCAGGCCACGCCCCCCAAAGAGAGCGCCAAGCACGGTCGTCGCGACAGAGATCGTCGTCTGGACCTTCTGCTGCGAGTACTGCGATCGCTCGCGCTCGACCTTCTCCTCGGCCGCGCGCACCCGCGCCTGCAGGCGGGCGAGCTTCGGCGCGTGGCGCGCGCGCAGCGCTTCGACCTCGCGATCCCGCTTCTCGCGCTGCGCGAGGTCGACTCGGGAGCGAAACGCGCTCGCGCTCTCGCCGGGTTTCGCGCCTACGTCGAGCGCGGGACAGGTGAGAACGATGAGCGCGCGATCGCGGTAGACGTGGTCCTTCGCCTGCTTCGACCAGGTCCGCTGCCGCGACGCTTGGCCGATGGCGGCCGGCAACGGTGCGAAGCGCGCGCCGGGCAGCGCGTCGCCGTCGATGTCAAGGGCCTCGGGTTCGTAGGCGATCGCCCCCGCGAAGACGTCGGCGGCCTCGGGATCGTTGAGCGGGGCCAGCAGCACGGGGCTCTGCCAGAGATCGAGGCCGTCCTTCGCCGAGACGTAGTGCGCGCGCACCTGGACGAAAAGAGCGGGTCGATACGCGAGCACGGCGCCCGGGGACACGAAGCGCTGCGGTGAAAGGAAGATCTCCTCGACGCCGGGCGGGAGCACGGGCCGCGCTCCGCCGCTCGCGGGGGCCGAGTGGCTCGACATTGCCGCGGGGGCTGCCGTCGGGGTGGGAACAGCCGCTGTCGCCGGCGTTGCCATCGGATTCGCCGCGGCGACGCTCGCATCCGCGTGGAGCTTCTTGATCTGGGTGAGCGTCAGGGGCCCCGCGAGGTACGACATCGCCCAGCGCACGTGGAAGACCGAGGGTTGATCGTCGTGGACGTTCTTGAGCACGAACACGCGCGAGTCGAGCCCCGAGAGGAGTGCGCTCAGTCCGGCGCGGTCGATGCCGGCGCCCGCGTTCGCGCTCTCGAGTCCATCGAGGATCCGCTCGCGGTCGCGTTCTGTCTGCAGGCGCCCCAGAAACCATGTGCCCGCGTTCGAGAGCGCCTTGTAGTCGAGATCGACGGGATTCTGCGTCGCGAGCAAGACGCCGACCCCGAACGCGCGCGCCTGCTTGAAGAGCGTCAGCAGCGGCTGCTTGCTCGGGGGATTCGCGGTCGGCGGCGCGTAGCCCATGACCTCGTCCATGTAGATCAGTGCGCGCAGCGATCCCGTACCCGGCTGCGTGCGCATCCAGGCGACGATCTCGTGCAGCAGCAGCGTGACGAAGAACATCCGCTCGCGATCCGAGAGATGCGCGATCGAGAGCACGCTGACGCGCGGTTTGCCGTTGTCGGCGAAGAGCAGTTTGGGCACCGAGAGCGGCTCGCCCTGCGTCCACGCGGCGAAGCCCGGCGACGCGAGCAGGGCGTTGAGCGTCTGGGCGAGTTCGAAGCGCTCCTTGGCGGGATAGAACGATTCGAGGTCGAGTACGCCGACGCGCTCGAAGGGAGGCGATGCGACGGCGCGGATCAGCGCGCTGAGATCCAGCCCGTGCCCCGCGCGCCACGCTTGGTCGATGATCGTCGAGAGCAGCACGTGCTCGCGCGAGCGCACCGGGTCCGCTTCGATGCCGACGAGCGCGAGGAGGCTCGACACGGCGCCGCCGATGCGGTCGCCGAGGGCGTCGGGGTCGGCGAGCGTGTCCGCTCCAGGCGCGGCGAGCGAGCGAAGGACCGAGAGCGGGCGACCCGAGGACGACCCGGGCGTGTAGAGCGTGAACTCCGCGCTCTCGCGCAGCCGCGCGATGCGCGCGCCGTCCTGGCCCCACTCGCCGAGGCCTTTGGTCCAGAGCTCCGCGACGGCGGCCGCGTGCGTGGCGCGATCGCGCCCTTTGCGCGCCGCGTCGGCGGGGTCGATCCAGGGCTCGAAGTCCGCGGGGCGCAGCTCGGGGAAGGTGAGCAGCAGGTTCGCGAGATCGCCCTTGGGATCGATCGCGATCACGGGGATGCCGTCGAGCGCGGCTTCCTCGATGAGCGAGACGCAGAGGCCCGTCTTGCCGCTTCCGGTCATGCCGACGCAGATACCGTGTGTCGTGAGGTCCTTGGCGTCGTAGAGCAGGGGCTCGTCGCCGATGGAGTCGGTCGCCTGATCGTAGTGCCGGCCGAGATAGAAGACGCCGAGCCTCTCGAAAGCCTGGGATTGCATGCGCGCCTCTCCGCGGGAACTCCGCGAGCCGGGCGATGATCGGCAATCGGGATCCCCGGCGCAACCCAGCTTGGAGTCGACGCATGCTCGGCGTAGCATGCCCCGCGCTCGCGGCCAGGCTCTCGTGCGCGGGTGCTGCAGGAGACGATGCGCGATGAACGACTCGCAGCGGAGCGCGGCCACCCCGCTCGCCCTGATCGGCAACACGCCTCTCGTGCACCTGCGGCGGCTCTCGGAGCGCGCGGGCGCGACAATTCTCGGCAAGTGCGAGTTCCTGAATCCGACGGGTTCGGTGAAGGACCGCGCGGCGCTCTTCATGGTCGAGCGCGCCGAGGCGCGCGGCGAGTTGCGGCCCGGAGGCACGATCGTCGAGGGCACCGCGGGCAACACCGGGATCGGGCTGGCGATGATCGCGGCGGCGAAGGGCTATCGCTGCGTCTTCGTCATTCCCGAGACGATGAGCGGCGAGAAGATCGCGTTCGCGCGCTTGCTCGGCGCCGAAGTCGTGCTGACGAAGCAGGCCCCGTGGAGCGATCCCGACCATTACAACCAAGTCGCGCGGCGCTTGGCCGAGTCGCGCGAGAACGCCGTGCATCTCAACCAATTCGACAATCTCGACAATGTCGCCTCGCACTACGAGACGACGGGCCCGGAGATCTGGGAGCAGACCGGCGGCCGCGTGGACGCGATCGTGATGGGCGCGGGGACCGGCGGGACGATCACCGGCATCGCGCGCGCGCTCAAGGAGCGTAACCCGCGTGTGCGGGCGATCCTCGCGGATCCGCAGGGTTCGGTGTATCAGCGTTTCGTGGCGTGCGGGGAGGCGGCGGGCAGCGGCTCGTCGATCCTCGAGGGCGTGGGCATCGGCCGCGTGCCCTTGTGTTTCGATCGCGGCTGTATCGACGAGGCGATCACGATCTCCGATCAGG
>CAZPJJ010000182.1:0-8061 GCA_964586535.1 uncultured Acidobacteriota bacterium
GTCGTCGACGAGAGCGCCGAGTGGGCGGGGGTTGCCCGCGCCATCGAGCAGGCGGGCGGCACCGCCACGGAGCGCGGCCGCATCCTGCGCACTCACGGACTGCCCCCCGAGACCCTCGCCACCGCCGACGGCCGCACGGTCTGGCGTTACCCGAGCGCGACCTACTTCTTCGATGCGAAGGGCACGCTCGTCGAGACGAGATCAGGACCGCCGCCCCGCGCCGCGGCCGACGGCCGGGGTGATTCGTGAGCGAGAGCCTCCACCGGCACGTGCCCTCGGCTTGGCCGAGCGCCCCCGCCAGCGGCGGAACCCTCTCCGCGCTCGTGGGAGCGAAGCTCGCCCTCGTCGAGGACGAGATCCGCCGCAACCTGCGCTCCGAATTCCCGCCGATCGACGATGCCGGCCGCTACGTTTCCGAGGGCGGCGGCAAGATGATCCGCCCCACGCTCGTGCTGCTGACGTCCGGGCTCGTCGGCTACAAAGGCGATCTCGACGTGCTCATGGGCGCGGTCTTCGAGTTCATCCACACCGCGACGCTCGTCCACGACGACATCATCGATGGTGCCGAGACGCGCCGCGGCCGGCCGTCTGCCAACCAGGTCTTCGGCAACGAGACGACCGTCCTCTTCGGCGACTATCTCTACATTCACTCGATGAACATGGCGCTGCGCGCGGGCAAGCTGCGGCTCATCGAGATCCTCGCCGAGGCGACCGAGCGCATGATCGAGGGCGAGATCCTCGGGTCCGACCTGCGCGGCCGCACCAACGTCACCGCCGCGCAGCACCTCGCGATCGTCGAACGCAAGACCGCCTGGCTCTTCTCGGCGTGCTGCCGCGTCTCGGCCGTACTCGCCAGTCTCGACCCCGCACGCGAGAAAGCCCTCGCCGACTACGGCATGTCGCTGGGCGTCGCGTTCCAACTCGTCGACGACCTGCTCGATCTCACCGCCGATGAGTCGCGTCTGGGTAAGCCAGTGGCGTCGGATCTGCGCGAAGGCCGCATGACGCTCCCCTGGATCGACCTCTTCGAGCGCGGCAGCGATCGCGAGCGCGCCGCCATCACACGCATCGTCCGCGGCGACAGCTTCTCGAACGCCGATTTCGACGCGCTGCGCCGCGCCCTCGACGCGCACCGCTCGCTCGAACGCACGCGCGAGATCGCCGTCGAGCACGCGACCCGCGCGCGCGCCATCGTCGAGAGCTTTCCGGCGAGCCCTTATCGTGATGTTCTCCGCGTCTTGCCCGATTTGATCCTCCAACGCGACCATTGACGAGCGCGATCGGGTGGGCGAACGGCTTCGGCCGCGGCATTCCGTGACGCGGGTGCTACAATCCGCCGCCTCCGACGGCCGGGCTCACGCCACACGCTCGCGACCGAGGACGGGTGGAGGGTTCCGCCGCGATGCTCCGACTCGAGCGTCTCGAGATCAACGGTTTCAAGAGCTTTCCCGACAAGACGCACGTTGAGTTTCCGACCGGAGTCACCGCCGTCGTCGGTCCCAACGGTTGCGGCAAGTCGAACGTCGTCGATGCCGTGCAGTGGGCGCTCGGCGAACAATCCGCCCGCGCTCTGCGCGGCGCGCGCATGGAAGACGTCATCTTCGCCGGCAGCAAGGACCGCGGACCCGGCGGCATGGCCGAGGTGACGCTCCACCTCGTCTCCAGCAACGGCGACGCGGTGTTCGGTGAGGGCCGCAAGCGGGTCAGCATGACGCGCCGCCTCTATCGCAGCGGCGAGAGCGAATACCTCCTCGACGGCAAGAAGGCGCGCCTGCAGGACGTGCGCGCGCTCCTCGACGAGATCCGCTCCGGCGTGCGCACCTACGCCATCGTCGACCAGAGCCGCGTCGGCTCTTTCGTGATCAGCAAACCCAAGGAGCGCCGCGTCTTCATCGAGGAAGCCGCCGGCGTCGCGGGCTACAAGCAGCGCCGGCGCCTCGCCGAACTCAAGCTCGAGGCGACGCTCGCCAACATGCTGCGCATCTCGGACATCGTTCGCGAGGTCGAGCGCCAGCGCCGTTCGCTGCAGCGCCAAGCCGCGCTCGCGCGCCGCGCGCGCACCATCAACGACGAGTACGTGGCGCTCAAGTCGCTCTTCGTCGCGCGGCGCTTCCGCGAACTCGATCGCAGCGTCCGCGACCTCTCGGAATGGCTCGCGGTGACGCGCAGCGAGGCCTCTCATCTCGACGACGAGCGCCGCCGCGTCGACGCCGTGCTCGCCGAGGCGAGGCGCGCTTCCGATGCCGCGCATGGGCGCCGCGAAGGCGCGCTCGCCTCGCGCCACGAGGCCGCGCTCGCGATCGAGCGCCTCACGCGCGAGATCGAGTCCGCCCGCGAGCGCGCCCGCGCGCTCGAGGAAGAGGCTGGGCGTCAAGAGGACGAGAGCCAGCGCCTCGCTCTCGATCGCGAAGCGCGCCAGGCGGAGCTCGAAGCGCGCCAGGGCGACGCGGACGCGCTCGCGAAGAGCCTGGCCGACGTCGATCGCTCGCTCGGCGACGCACGCGCCAAAGCCGAAAGCGCACGCGCCGAGTACCGCGAAGCACGCGACGCCGCGACCGCGGGCGAGCAGCGCCTCTACGACCTGCTCCACCAGCGTGCCGAGTTGCAGAGCCGTCTTTCCCGCGCCGAAGAAGCCGCGCAGCGCGAGGAGAAGCGCGCCGTCGAAGCCGAAGAGGCGGGCGTGCGCCTCGCCGAAGCACTCGAGCTCGCGCGCGGAGAACAAGAGCGCGCCGAAGCCGCGCTCGCGCAGGCCGGTGAGGCGGCCGATCAGCGTGCCGGCGAAAGCTCCCAGGCGCGCGAAGCCGAAGATCTCGCCGTGCGCGCGCTCGACGAGGCGCGTGCCGCCGAAGCCGCGCTCGCGGGGCAACTCGGACAACTCGCCGGCGAGAAAGCCGCGCTCGACTCACTCGAAGTGCGCCTCGCTGGTGCGGAAGGCGCGCGCGCCGTCCTCGAGATGGCCCGCGAAGGTCGCATCGACGCCGAGCACGTCGTCGCCGACGTCCTCTCCGCCGATCGCGAGATCGAGCGCGCCGCCGAGGCCTTTCTCGCGCCGCTGCTCTCCGCCGTCGTCGTCAGGAATGGCGACGACGTCAAGCGCGGCGCAACGCTCGGCGTGCGCGCCAAGATCTCCTTCCTGCCGCTCGATTCGCCCGTGCACCGAGAAGGGCCGCGCTGGCGCGACCTTCCCGAAGATCTCCGCGACGACGCGCGCGTGCGCGGCCGTCTCGCCGATCGCATCCGCGTCCAGGGCGGGCTCAATGGCGCGCTCGCGAGCCGCGTCGAGGACGCCGTCCTCGTCGACGACCTCGCCACCGCGCTCGAGCTTCATCACCGCTTCCCCTCGTGGAGCTACCTCACGCCCGAGGGTCATGCCGTCCACGCCTCGGGCGTCGTCGCGCTCGAGCCGGCTTCGGCCGACGGCGAACGCGACGGACTCCTCGCCCGCGTGCGCCGCCGGGACGAACTCACCGCCGCCGTCGAAACTCTCGAAGAGCGCCGCCGGCTTTCCCGAGAAACTCTCGAAGCCGCTCGCACCGCGCTCTCCGTCGCGCAGGCCAGGCGCCGCGACGCCGACGAGGTGCTCGGCGAGGCGCGCCGCGCCGTCGCGACCGCGCGCATGACGCGCGAGCAGGCGATGCGCGAGGTGACGCGCCTCGATCGCGAAGTCGCCAAGGCGAAGCTCGTGCACGAAGCCGCGCAGAAGGGGGCCGCCGAGGCCCGCGAGCGCGCCGCGGAACTCTCGCATTCGCTCGGACAAGAGGACCACCGCCTCGCGACCGCACGCCAGTCCCTCGAGGCCGCGCGCGTGCACGCACACGGCCGCGAAGAGTCCTTCCGCGAGGCGACCTCAGCGCTCGCGCACCTCGAGTCCGAACGCCGCGCCTGCGAAGAGCGGCACCTCGCGGCGCTGCGCGAAGTCGAACGCATGCAGCGCTCACTCGACGAACTCGACGAGCGCGGCCGGCGCGGCAGCGAGGCCCGCGAACGAGCCCTCGACGAAGCGGGTCGGCTCCACGAGCGCGGGCGGGCGCTCCTGTCCGACCTCGAGCGAGCACGTGCCGAGGAATCCCGCCTCGAAGCGCTCGTCGCCGGTCTCACCGATGAGGGCCGCGCTTGCGCCCGGCGCGTCGTCGACGTCGAGAGCCACGCCGCCTTCGTCGCCGAGGAACTCGAAGGCGCTCGCGCGCGTCGGGAACAAGCCGGTCTCGAGAGCGAGCGCGCGCGCGGCGAACTCGAGCACCTGCGCCAATCGTGTATCGAAGAACTGGGCCGTCCGCCCGAAGAAGTCCCCGCGACGATCCCCGCGGGCATCGATCCCGAGGTCCTCGCCTCGGAGGCGCATCTCGCCGCGCGCCTCGCGGCGCTCCGCGAACGGCGGACGCGTCTCGGCCCCGTGAACCTGCTCGCCGAACAAGAATTCGAAGAACTCTCGGCGCGCTACGCCGAGCTTTCGAGCCAACACGACGACCTGCAGCAGTCCGTCGAGTCGCTGCGCTCGTCCATCACCAAGATGAACCGCGAGAGCAAGGACCGCTTCCTCGAGGCCTTCCACGAGATCCGCCGGCATTTCAAAGAACAGTTCTCCACGCTCTTCCGGGGCGGCAAGGCCGACCTCGTCCTCGAGGACGAGAACGACCCGCTCGAGACTGGTATCGAGATCTACTGCCAGCCGCCGGGCAAGAAGCTCCAGACCGTGAGCCTGCTCTCCGGCGGCGAGAAGGCCCTCGCAGCCACCGCGGTCCTCTTCGCCATCTTCCGCTACCATCCGCCGCCCTTCTGTCTGCTCGACGAAGTCGACGCGCCGCTCGACGACGCCAACGTCGGACGATTCGCGGAGGCGATCCGCACCTTCGCCGACCGGACGCAGTTCGTGCTGGTGACCCACAACAAGCGGACGATGGAACTCGCGGACCTCCTCTACGGCGTGACGATGCCCGAGCCTGGCGTCAGCCGCCTGGTGTCGATGACCCTCGACTAGCGTCAGGAAGCGTTAACCCGGCCCGCGGGTTCAAGTCCGGCGTTCCCAGGCCGAAAGAAGCGGTGGGGGCACGAGGGACGCCCATGTGGGTCGAGGGATACGAGCACCAGCAGTCGGGCGGACCCGCGATCGCGGCCGCTGTCGCGGGAATCGCCGTCGCGGCTGGCACTCTCGCTGGTGCCGGCAGTGAGACGACGGCGATCGCCGCAGGGACCGTGGTCGCCGCGGCGACGTGGTTCATCATGGCGGGCCGGGCTCGGCGCGAGCGGCAGGCGATGGCGGACGGCATCCCGCGCATCCACGTCGCCGACGAACTCGACCTCCCGGAGGGCGAGGCGGCCGTGCTCGAGGTCGTGCATCTGCGCGACCGCCTCGGCGCGTCGCAGGCCGAGGTCGTGGCCCTCGAGGACCGGCTGCGGCTCTCCGAGGCCCGCTCCACGGAAGCGGCGCGACTCCTTGCGGACATCGGCCACATCGCGCTCCCCGAGCTGCATCGCGTCGCCGAGACCTGGCGCGCGGCGCTCGATCGCAACGACACGGGCCTCGACCGGCGCGGCGAAGCGGGTGCCATGCTCGCGTCGATGCGCCGCATCGAAACGCTCATTGCCGACGTGCTCGCTCTCGGCGAGGCCGAGATCCCGGCGCCAGGGCACCGCCCGGTGCCTACCGAGATCGCGGCGATCGCCGCGGCCGCCGTGGGCGAGAACGGTCGCGTCTTCGTCGACGCGTCGCTTCCACGGCTCGTCTCCTGCGACAAGCCGACGTTCGAACTCTTCGTCAACAACCTCGTCGAGCATGCGCGCCGCCGCGGTGCCCAGCGCCCCTCGATCCGCATCACCGGCACTCCGTGCGCGGGCTCGCTCTGGTCGATCACCTTCGAGTTCGCAGGCTTCCGCGACGTGCCCCACCAGGACCTCGCGCTCCTCGGAGCGGCCAATCCTGGAATCGCGCTCCAGGAGTACGGTCACGACCGCGGCTTCGGTCTGACCCTGGCGCTGGCGGCTCGCGCGCTGCGCCGGCTCGGCGGCCGGGTGGTGCCGCAGTCGACGTCGGCGGAGGCCGGCATGATCACGGTCGAGATCGTCGTCGCGCAGGCGATCGATCGCCGGGCGCTGTCCGTCGTCCCGGAAGAGACCGCGGTGGAGCAGCAGAAAGAAGAAGCGGTCGCGACGCGCTGACCCTGTCCGCGGCCCCCCGGATCGGGCGTCCTTGTATGCTCCCGCGCACGGAGGTGAGCGGGATGCCGCGGAAGTCCGGCCGCAGCGAGATCGATCACGCGACGACTCCAGAGTCCCGGGCGGCTACCCGCCTCTGGGCCTGGGGTCTGCTCGCGATCTTCGTCCTCGCCCTCGCGGTGCGCGTCGCGGCCGTCCACGAAGCGCGCGACGAGCCCTACCACGTCTACCTCGCGCTCGATGCCGCGACCTACCACCGCATCGCGCTGCAGGGCGATCCCGCGGAGCCTTTCTGGCAGCCGCCGCTCTACCCGTGGGCGATGCGCGCGATCTACGCCGCCTTCGGCACGACGTCGCCGATCGCCGTGCGCATCGTGCAGTGCCTCTTGGGTGCGCTCGCCTGCGCGGGCATCGCGGTGCTCGCGCGGCGCTTCGCCGGGGCGAAGGCGGCGTTCGCCGCGGGCATCGCCGCCGCGCTCTACGGCACCCTCGTGTATTTCGACGGCGAGGTGCTTCCGGCGAGCTTTGGCGTCGCGCTCGTCGTCGCGCTGCTGCTCGTCGTCACGGCGGCGCCCCGGGCGGGCTCGCTCGCGGCGCGCGCGCGGTGGCCCATGACGGGGGCGCTCCTGGGCGCGGGCGCCCTGCTGCTGCCCACGCTGGTCTTTCCGGCGGCGCTCCTCGCGCTCTGGATCTGGCGGCGCGAGGGACTGCGCGCGGTGCTCGTGATCACGATCGTCGCGGCGCTGCCGATCGTGGCCGTCGCGGCACGCAACGCGCGCTACGAGCCCACGCTCGTTCCCGTGTCGTGGAACGGCGGCCTCAATTTCTACCTCGGCAATAACCCCGGCTTTCCCGAGACGGTCGGCATCAGGCCGGGGATCGCGTGGGGCGAGATCGTCTCGCGCGCCTTCTGCGAGAGCGGCGTCACGCGGCGCGCCGACGAGTCGGCGTGGTACTACCGCGAGGGCCTGCGCTACGCCGCGAGCGATCCGCTCGGTTTCGCGGGGGACCTCGGCCGCAAGACGCTGGCGACGATTTCGGCCGAGGAGATCGGCCGCAATCGAGACGTCTACCTGGCGCGCGGCGAATCGAAGGTCGTCGCGCTCCTGCTCTGGCCCTGGGGCTTTCCCTTCGCCGTGCTCGCCGCTGCGGCGGCCGCGGGCCTCGCGGCCCTGGTGCGCGCACGGGCGGTGCCGTGGCCGGCGGTGCTCGTCGCGATCGGGATCCTGATCGGCAGCGTCGTCTTCTTCCCGACGGCGCGCTACCGGGTGCACGCCGTTCCCGCACTGCTCGTCCTTGCGGCGGCGGGGTTGCCGCGCGTCCGCGCGAAGGACGCGATCGCCGGCGCGGTCGTGCTGGGGCTCTCGCTCGTGCCGCACGGCATGCCGCGCATTCCCGCGTGGGAGACGTGGAGCGAGATCGGCTCCAACCTGGATCAGTGGGGCGATGCGAACGGGGCGATCACGTTCTACGAGCGCGCCCTCCGCGAAGCGCCGGAGAGCGCCGATGTACACCTCTTGCTCGGGCTAGCGCTCGGCAAGACCGGCCAGAGCACCCTCGCGCGCGAGCGCCTCGAGCAAGCCTCCGTACTCGCGCCCGAGGCGAGCGTGGTCTGGCAGGCGCTCGGGCTCGCCTACAGCCGCGAGAAGCGGGTGGCGAAGGCGCGCGAGGCGATGGAGCGCGCCGTACAGACCGACGCCTGCAACCGCCGCGCGAAGGCGCTTCTCGCGCACATGCTGATGGACGACGGACTCTGGGAGCGCGCGCGGACGGCGGTCGACGAGGCGGAGCGGGCCTATCCGCGCGGCGACCGCATGGTCGCGGAGGCGAGGGCGCGTCTCACCGCCTTCACGGAGCGGAAGGAAGCGGGAACGGCGGCGCCTGGTCGCTAGCGGCGTCCTCGGCGGG
>CAZPJJ010000183.1:0-8051 GCA_964586535.1 uncultured Acidobacteriota bacterium
CGAGCCGGCGCTCGACCGTCTCGTCGACGCCGCCGGGCTGACGAAGCTCCCCGCCGACAAAGCCGCCGCCCATCGCTTCATCGTGCGCGGCGGCGTCATGCGCGAGGTGCATGCCAATCCGCTGCGTTTCGCGGGCTCGGGGCTGCTCTCGCTCGCCGGCATGATCCGCATCGGCTTCGAGCCTGTGATCGCCAAGAAGTCCGACGCTCGCGACGAGTCGATCTGGGAATTCGGCGCGCGGCGCCTCGGGCGCCAGGCCGCCGACCGGCTCATCGCGCCGATGGTGCTCGGCGTCTTCGCGGGCGACGCCAAGAGGCTCTCGCTCGCCGCGTCGTTTCCCAAGATGGCGGCGATGGAGAGCGAGCACGGCTCGCTCGTGCGCGCGATGGTCGCTAAGCAGCGCGCGGCGCGCGCGGGCGGCGCGGCCGCGGGCGGGCCCGCGGGACCCGCCGGCTGGCTCACGTCGTTCGCGCCGGGCCTGCAGACGCTTCCGCGCGCGCTCGCCGCGACCGAAGGCTTGAGCGTCCGCACCGGCGTGCGCGTCAGCGGTCTCGAGGCTCGTCCCGACGGACGCTGGGGCGTGCTCTGCGCGGGTGCCGCGCCGCTCGAAGCCGACGCCGTCGTGCTCGCGGGTGAGCCGTGGGCCGCCGCCGAGATCGTCGCGGCGCACGACCCCGCGCTCGCGCGCCTGCTCGACGAGATCCTCTGCCCTCCGGTCGCCGTCGTCGCACTCGGTTATCGCCGCGCCGACGCGCAGGGCGTACCGCACGGCTTCGGCGTGCTCATCCCGCGCGGCGAGGGCTATCGCATCCTCGGCTGCCTCTGGGATTCCGCGATCTTCCCCGGGCGCGCGCCCGGCGAACACGTCCTCGTACGCGCCATGCTCGGCGGCGCCGTCGATCCCGAAGCCGGCGATCTCTCGGAAGGGCAGCTCGTCGACACCACGCGCCGCGACCTCGCGCGCCTCCTGCGCCTCGACGCCGCGCCCGCCTTCGCGCACGTCCGCATCTGGCCGCGCGCGATTCCGCAGTACGAGATCGGCCACCTCGAACGCGTCGCCGCGATCGAAGAACGGCTCGCGCAGCATCCCGGCCTCTCCATCGCCGGCAATGCGCTGACCGGCATCGCCTTCGGCAAGGCCGCCGCGCGCGGCGTCGCCATGGGCGAGAGCGCCGCGCGCCACGCGCTCTCGCGCGCGGGGAGCACCCCATGAAACTCCACGTCCTCGGCTCCGCCGACGCCTTCAACAGCGACGGACGCGGCCACTCGTGCTACTGGCTCGACGAAGGGCGCCTCGCGCCCGTCATGATCGACGCCGGCGCCACCGCGCTCGCCGGTCTCGGCCGGTGCGGCCTCGATCCGCGCGCGCTCGCCGGAGTCGCCGTCACGCACCTCCACGGCGATCACATCGGCGGATTTCCCTATCTCTTCATCGACATGATCTTCAATCATGTCCGCGAGGCGCGGCCTTTCCACGTCATCGGCCCCCTCGGCGTCGAGCGGCGCGTCATGGCCCTCGTCCGCGACTGCTACGGCGACATCGTCGATCGCCCGCGGGATTTCCCGATCGTCTTCGAGGAGATCCGGCCCGACGAAACGCGCCCCTGGTGCGGATTCGCGCTCTCGGCCGTGCGCGCCGAGCACGGCTCCGGTCCGGACACCGCGCTCATGCTGCGCCTCGAGTCCCCGAGCGGCGTCGCCATCGGCTTCTCGGGCGACACCGCGATGACCCCCGCGCTGCGCGACCTCGCCCACGGCTGCGCGCTCTTCGTCGCCGAATGCACCGCTCTCGACTCGCCCGCGGGCCAGCACTGCACCTGGGAAGAGTGGCGCCGCGAGTTGCCCTCTTTCCCCTGTCGCCGCGTCGTGCTCTCGCACCTCGGCGGCGACGTGCGCGCCCATCGCGACGCGATCCTGGGGGCCTCGCCGCCGGGCGTTACGCTTGCGTTGGCGGACGACGGGGATGTCTACGAGGTGTGAAGAAGGCCGCGCGCGGCTGTTCTCCGCGCCAAAACGAACACGCCGCCGTCTTCGCTCCCGCTGGCGAAGATCGACGGCGTGCGCGAACGCGATCAGTAGGCGAGCGGCCGGTCAGACCCCGAAGCCGTTGCCGCCGGCGCTCTGTTTCGGGGGCGAAGTCACCACCGAGAGCCGAGGAGCCGGGCGCTCGTTGACGTCCATCCAGTGCCCCGAGCGATTCGCCTTCGTCTCGAGGTAGAAGCGGTTGTACTCGTTGGCCGCCATCACGTGCGGGACGCGCGACGTGACTTCCACGCCCAGCGCGCGCAGTTGATCCATCTTGCGCGGGTTGTTGGTCATCAGGCGCACGGACTGGATCGTCAGCGAGCGGATCATCGCGGCGGCGATCGAGTAATCGCGTTCGTCGTCGTGGAAGCCGAGCGCGAGGTTGGCGTCGACGGTGTCGAGGCCGCGATCCTGGAGCGCGTAGGCGCGGATCTTGTTGTTGAGGCCGATGCCGCGGCCTTCCTGGCGCAGGTAGAGCAAGAGGCCCCGGTCCAGCGTCGAGAGCGTGCGCAGCGCGTTCTCGAGCTGGTCGCGGCAATCGCAGCGCAAGGAGCCGAGCGCGTCGCCGGTCAGGCACTCGGAGTGCATGCGCGTCATGACGTCGGTGGCGCCGAGCACGCTGCCGCGGACGATCGCGAGGTGCTCCTTGCCGTCGCGATTGTTGGCGAAGGCCACCGTGCGGAAGGACCCGAAACGCGTTGGCAGTTCGGCGACGGCGAGCACCTTGACGAGGAGTTCGTCTCCGGGCGCGTTGCAGTCGATGGTGCGGTCGCGGTCGACGAGGTCGTCGAGAGAGCGGATCGCCTGGTTCATCCCTTTATGTCTCCGTGCGAGGCATCCATGGCCTCGCCCGATCGGTGCGGGAAAGCCCGCGCGTTGTCTGCCGCCTCTGCGAGTCAGCATACGGATAACCCCGATTTCAGCCACAGAGGGGGCGGCGCAATCCGCTCTTGCCCGCGGCGCTCTTGCGAACGAAGTTGACAGAAGGTGAAAGGGCCGTGATCGCTCGGTGTGTCCCGCGGCCGGCCCGCCCTTCGCTCGAAAGGGTTCGTCATGGCGGGTTCAGCCGGAGGTGGACTGCACGAGTCGATCGTCGACCTGCAGCGCTATCTCTCCGACGACTTGGCCCCGATGATGGCCGCCGACGCCATCGACGCCCTCCTCGATCAACCCCCGGCGGTCGTCGCCGACGCGATCGGCTCGTGGATCGAAGCGCAGTTCCAGGGGATCGGCAAACGGATCTCTTGGGCCGAGTACGCCTTTCACGCGCTCAAGAAGATCCTGCGGATGGCGGAGTTCGAATTGCTGCCGCGGCAGCGCGTGGCGACGTGCGTCGCCGAGGTCGCCACGCTCATGGTGAAGCGGGCGCACGCGGATCAGCGAGAAGCACTCACCCGAGTCTTCGAAGAGTTGGGAACCGCCGAGGCGGGTCTGGCGCGGCCCGTGAACCTCCTGCACCGCCCGCCGAGCATGTCGAGCGGCGAGATCCTCGTGCCGGCCCACGCCGTCGCGCCTCCTCTCGCGGCCGCCGGGGCTCCACCGGGGACAGTCTCAGGGATGTTCCCGATGCAATCGGTCATGGGGGCTGCGCCCGTGGCCTCGCCCTCGGCCTCGGGGCCCGAGATGGCGCAGGGGCTTCAGCGGCTGGGGGCGATCCTCGAGCGCCTCGAATCCCGCCTCGGCGAGCCGGCCGCCCTTGCGGCCGCCGCCACGGCGGCGCGCTCGTCGGCGGAACTGGGCGAGATGCTCGCGCGCGTCGGTGCGCAGCGCATCGACGCCGACACGACGGAGGTCTTTCGCGAGCTCGCGAAGCAGATCTCGGGTTACGTGCTGCCTGCGACGGGCGAGGCCGACGCCCCGGCGCTGCCGCCGAGCCATTCGACGCGCGCCATGGAGCGCCTGGTCGATCTCGCCGATTCTCCCGCCGACCGCGCGCGCCGCCTCCACGATCTCGTGCTGGCGGCGATCGAGCGGCTGGAAGAAGGCGAGTTGCCGCAGGCGGCGAAGATGTTCGAGGTGGCGACCAAGGTCGTCGCCGAAAGGCGCCTGCCTCCCGACGTCGTGCTCAGCCTCACGCGCCGCGCGCGCGAGCAGATCCGCGATGCGCGCCTCGCCGAACTCGTTGCCGATTCCGAGCAGCACGCGATCCTGCGCGGCATCTTCGCGTTCTTCCCGTCGCTGCAGGTCCGCGGCCTGATGCTCGAGATCTACGAGGAGACGCAGAAAGAGCGCCGGCAGTTGTTGCTCAACATCGTGCGCGCCTGGGGCGAGCACGCGCGCGCGCCTCTGCTCGAGATCCTCGGCGAGGTGCTCACGGGCGATCCGCCCGACCCGCAAGGCTGGTACCGGCGCAACATCCTCTTCGCGCTGCGCCGCACGCCGCGCCGCCCCGGCAGCGCCGAACCGCGCGAAGCGGAGTTGGTCGCGCGCGCGGTCTCGCTCGACCAGCCGATGATCGTGCTCAAAGAGGGCATCGGCGCGCTCGGCGCCATCGACGACGCCGCCGCCGAAACCGCGCTCTTGACCATGCTGCGCGATGTCGAGCGCCCGCTGACGACGCAGAATCACACGCTCTACACTCCCGTCGAACTGCACCATCTGCTCGACCGTATCGCGGGTGCGCTCGTCGCGCTCTCGTCGCCGTCCGCGGCGCGTCACGTCGCGAATCACGGCCTGCGCGAGGAGCCGTCGCTCGGCGACACGATGGGGCGGCTCGCGCTGCTCGGGCGCCGGGATCTCGCGAGCGATCCACCGCTCGTCGACGCGCTCGTCGGCCGCCTTCGCGCGACGCTACCGCGCAAGGTTCTGGGCATGCCCGTCGGCGGCGATGTCACGGCCGCGCTCGCGCTCGTGCGCGCGCTCGCCGGGACATCGAGCCCGTCCGTGCGCGCACTGCTCGCCGAGATCGCCTCGGCCCACGGCGACCATCCGCTGGGCCGCGCGGCCCGCACACCCGCCCGTCCCGCGGCGCCGGGCCTTGCTTCCGGGGCCGAAGCGCCGGTGCCCAGCACCGTGCGAGTCGCCAAGGCGCGCACGACGGCGCAGAGCCTCGCGGGCGATGTCGCGCTCTTCGGGCTTCCCAATCTTCTGCAGTCGCTCACGTCTTCCGGCGTCACGGGCGACCTGACGCTCCAGCGCGCCGACGGCTCGGAACTCGGCCGCATCGGTTTTGCCGACGGGCGGCTCGCGCGCTGCGCCTCGGGCGGAGCCACCGGCACGACGGCGCTCTACATGTTGCTCGAGACGCCGCAGCCGGGGCACTTCGCGTTCTCCGCGGCGGCAGGCGGGGATACCGAGCTCCCCGACGCCGAGTTCACGCCGCCGGTCGATCCGATGCCCTATGTGTTGGAAGGTCTGCGCCGCCACGACGAACTCGGTCCGCTGCGCGCGATCGTCCCTGACGACTCCCGTTTCGCGCGCGGCACGGCGAATCCTTCGCTCTTGCCGGACGAGGAGGATCGCGAGTTCTCGGCGGGGCTGTGGCGCCTCGTCTTCTCGCACATGAGCGCGGAGGAGTGCGAGCGGAGGCTGGGTGCGGACCCGTTTCGGGTGAAGCGCATGCTCGCGCACTGGGTGGAGACCCGCGCGCTCGTCGTCGTGGCCGAAGAAAGGTCCTGAAAGAGAAACCCCGGCGGACGAGGGTCGAGCCGGGGTGTCACGAAGGCCGTTACGACGGGAACTCGGTCACTCGAAGGGCGAACCCGCCACGTCCTCGTCGTCGTCGTTGTCGCTCGTGATCACGAGCCCCACACCGACCGAACCCACGACCGCCAGCACCGGCACCAGCCAGCCTGAATTCGCCGCCCAGAAGCCTCCCCATCGCGACGCTTTCGCCGCGGCCTTCGCGCCCGATGCGGACGCGACGACGGGTTCGGGAGCCTTCGGCGGCTGCCACGTAGCGATGCGCGAGCTGTCTTCGATGATGCGCGCGACGCCGTCGGGAGCGCGGTCGAGGCCGGCGATGCGGCGATTGGGATCGGCGGACCACCAGTCCATGTCCTCGGGCTGCGGGTCCTCGAGCGAGAGCGAGATGTCGCGGCGCTCGCCAGCGGGAGCGTTGACGACTCGGTTGCCGAGGTAGAGCCCGGTGGGCGCCTCCACGACGAGATCGAAGTAGCCGTAGGGAAGACCGGTGAGCTCGTATTGCCCGCGGCCTTCGGTGGGAGCGGAGGTGAAGATCTGCTTCGAGTCGAGGTGAAGCGCGTACACGCGCGCCCCGGCGACCGACTCGCCCGACTTGCCGTCGATGACTCGACCCGAGAACGAGACGTTGGCGCCCACGTTGCCCTGCGCCAACGCCGGCCACGTGGTTCCCGGGACGAGCAGGAGTGCCGCCGCTAGGACGAGACAAGAGCGGATGCCGAGACGTGTGTCGTGCATGGTGAACTCAGCCTCTCCTCGGTTGGCAACCCCGTGTTGAAGGCAATCTAGGGATCAGGCCCTCTCGGAGCAACCAACGAAGTCATCCAGGGTTCAGGCAGGCGAACGATAGTCCGCACAGGTCGAACGGTCAACGGCGAGCGCGGTCAACACCGGGCAAATTCAGCGTGACGGGAACTTGACGGGAAGATCTCGAAAACGCGGGCCGGTGCGCGGGCTCATCGCCAACTGGGTCACTCGGAGGGACTGACGACCTCCTCGTCGTCGTCCTCGGAGGTGACGATGAGCAGGCCGACGATGAGCGCGCCGCCTCCGACGACCGTCGCGACGCCGGGGCCGGTGCGCAGCCACGCCCAACCCTTGGGGCCGAGATCCTCGGCGAGACGGGCGACGCCCGCGGCGGGTTTGTCGAAGGGCGCGACGCGGGTGCCCGCGCGCAAGCCGAGGCGTTCGTCCTCGGGCCGGAAACCGTCCAGCGAGAATTCGAATTCCTCGGACTTCTCGGGTCTCACGAGGATCGTGCGATTGGAGGGGTAGGCCTCGTCGCCAGCCTGGATCGCGACGCGATAGTGGCCGTAGGCGAGCGGCGCGAAGCTCACCTCGCCGTTGCTGCCAGTGCTGCCGCGCAGCGACTCGCCGGCCCGTTCGAGGCTCTCCAGGACGACTTCGGCGTTGGCGACGGAGCGGCCGTCACGGTCGAGGACTTTGATCTCGACGCGCGAGGTCGCGACCGACGAGGTCTTTTCGTCGGCGCGCACCAGCGACGCGGGACCGGCGGCGAGGACCGCGACCAGAAGCAGGGCCACGCTGCGCACGGAAAACGCACTCGACATGCGGAACTCCCTCGCGACGCCGGCGCCGCGCTCTGGGGCGGATCGGGGAGCGAGAGTCTACCCCGCGGCCCGTCCGCATTCCCAATCCCGTGTTTGGGTTCGCCCACGGTGACCGGAAGATTGTTAGTTTTCCGACCCTTCCTTTGCCATCGGGGACCCGGTCGCTGCTCGCCCTTGGTCGAGTATCAAGAGGCGCCCTCGTCCAGCCGTAGACGCCACTGGCCACACCAGGTTGCAGCCCTGATTCTTGGCGCGCTCGCGCGAATGTCAGGAGGTGCGGCAACGGGCCCGTGGACTTTTCCTCCCCGACGCGTGCGCTTCAGAATGCGTACTTCAGCTCGTGTCTCCTCCAGCGCTTGAAGCCCGGCCACGAGATGATGCGCCGGTAGATGTCCATCCACGCCTCGGGCACTTGCAGCCGTCCCGGGAAGAGCCGTTGTGCGAGAAGCCGCTTCCAGGTCCAGCGCTCGGCGTCGATCCCGGCGGCCTGAGCGGGAGTCGTCGAGTTCACGTTCTGCTCGTCGCGACGCTTGATCCAGTTGCGCCAGGCTGCGATGACGAAGGCGCGCTCGAGCGCGGCGTTGTGGCGGCGAGCGAAGGCGATCGTCTCGCGGCGGTCATGAGCGTGGCTGTGGCGCCAGAGCTCGTGGAAGTGATCGACGGGAGCAAGCGCGGCGTCGCGCTGCTGCGCGACCTCGGACTTTGCATCGCGCTCAGCTTTCGTCGGATTGCGGAAGGTTCGATGCAGAATGCTCTCCCGCTGCGCAAAGCGTTTGAGCGCCACGGGATACGACTTGTGGTCGTCGGTGTCGA
>CAZPJJ010000184.1:0-8017 GCA_964586535.1 uncultured Acidobacteriota bacterium
ATCGCCGCGAAAGCGACGCTGAACGCGCCGTGCCCCTGCACATCCTCGATCGTCTCGTGAGCGAAGCGTGCGACGCAGCGCGCCCCGTTGCCGCAGAAGCCGGCATCCGATCCATCGGCGTTGCGATAAGCGATGCGCACGAATCCTGGTTTCGCTTCGGTGACGACGAGCAGCCCGTCCGCGCCCACCGAAAAGCGCCGTGGGGACACAAGTCGCGCGAGATCCTCGACCTCGATCGGAAGACCCTGGCGGCCGTCGACGACGACAAAGTCGTTGCCGGCCCCGCTCATCTTCCAGAACCGCAGCGGGCTCGTCATGGAGCGCCGTCTCCGCCGCGGTCCGGACGCGGCGACACCCATTCGCCGCTCGGCTCCGAGGGTTCGCTGCGATTTCCGCTCGTGTCGACGCTCACGAGACGATAGCGGTACAGGGTGGAGAGATCGACGTCGCGATCGATGAAGAACGCGTCCGGAATGTCGGTCCGGCCGATCTCTTCCCAGGGTGCTTCGGGATCGCCGCCCGCCTGGCGCAAGACGAGCGCGTGGCTCTCGTCCTTCGACCCGCCGGGCGTCCAGAGCACCCGGATCGCGTTCGTCTCGGCGACGGCCGCCGCATCGCGTGCCCTGCTCGGCGGGAAGCGATCCGTGTACTCGATCACCGCCGAAGCGACGGCGGTCGACTCGATCGTCACCTCGGCGCCTCCCTTCGCCGCAGGCGCCGCCGTGATCTCGTAGACGAGCGTCTCGCCGTAGCGCGCAATCTCGTCGAGCGTTTCCCGAGACCCCAGCGGGACGATTCGCCAGGGCTTCCAGCGGTCGATCTCGCCACCGGCGCCGCGATAGATGAGGATCCGCTCCGCGCGCTCGTCGGCGCCGGCCCAACGCAGTCTGATGCCGCGCTCCTCGGGCTCCGCGGCGAAGCCCTCGGGAGGAGTCAGTCCCGGCCGTGCCGGCTCCAGCGGGATTCGGCCGGCCGGTATCGACCGCGCGGACGCGTCGGCGAGCGCGAGCGCGACGACGAAGCGCCCGGCGGGTGGCAACGATGAGAGCGGGATCGCCCGCTCGTCGAGCACGGAACTCCCGAGATCGGCTGCTTCGAACTCGGCCAGCGGATACGGTTTGGCCGTGCGAATGAACTCGCGGTCCCGGAACGGAGAGAGCCAGGCAGAAGCCGAGTCTCCCGCGGGCACGCTCACGACGAGGAGTTCGGCACGAGCCGGCGGACGGAGGTCACGCCCGCGAAGGCGCGTCAGCGTATAGGTGGCGCGCACCTGGAGCTCGTCGCCGCGCTGCCGGTAGACCGGCTCGCGAGGCGTGAGCGGCAGGCTCGGCAACGGAGGGTTGGGAGCGCCGCGGTTGCCGCATGACGCGCCCAACACGAGCGCCCCGATCGCGGCCGCGTACCAGATCCGCTTCACAGCACGTACCGCGCGAGATCTTCTCGCTTCACGATTCCCGCGAGGACCTCTCGCACCTGGGCCCCATCGATGACGACATCGCCGCGCGCCCGTTCGGGCGCGTCGAAGAGCAGCACCTCGAGCAGCCGCTCGAGCACCGTCGCCAAGCGCCGCGCGCCGATGTTCTCCATCTCTTGATTCGCGAGGTCGGCGAGCGCGGCGATCTCGGCGATCGCATCGGGCGTGACGTCGAGACGCACGCCGTCCACGGCGAGCAGCGCCTCGTACTGCTTGATGAGCGAGCTCTCGGGCTCGCGGAGGATCCGTTCGAGGTCGTGGCGCGTGAGCGCCTGCAGCTCGACGCGGATCGGGAAACGGCCCTGCAGCTCCGGAATGAGATCCGAAGGCTTGCTGACGTGAAAAGCACCCGCGGCGATGAAAAGGACATGGTCGGTGCGCACCGGCCCGCGCTTCGTCTGCACGATCGTCCCTTCGACGATCGGCAGCAGATCGCGTTGGACGCCCTGCCGGCTCACGTCGGGACCGGCCGATCCCGCCGCTCCGTGCGGTACGGCGACCTTGTCGAGCTCGTCGAGAAAGATGATTCCCGTCTCCTCGGTGCGGCGGATCGCCTCGCGGGTCAGTGCTTCCTCGTCGAGCCGGGCGTCTTCTTCGTTGCGCTGCAGCGTGCGCCGCGCTTCGTCGACGCGCATCTGCTTGGTTCGCGTGCGCTTGGCGCCGAAGCCCGGGAGCATGTCGCCCAGTTTCACGTCGATCTCGTCCATGCCGGGAGCGCCCGCGATCCGGAAGGCCGGGCCCGCCTCTTCGGGCACTTCGAGCGCGATCGACTCGGCGTCGAGTTCGCCGGCGCGCAGCTTGGCGCGCAGCTCCTCCCGAGCCTCGATGCGCGAACGCCCCCCATCGGCCGCGCTCTGTTTGGTCGCGAGCGCATCCAGAATGCGGTCTTCGACGGCTCGGGAGGCCGCGACATGAACGTCGCGGCGCTTCTCAGCGCGCACCATCTCGACGGCGATCTCGAGGAGATCGCGCACCATCGACTCGCAGTCGCGGCCGACATAGCCCACTTCGGTGTACTTCGTCGCCTCGATCTTGAGAAAGGGCGATCCCGTCAGCCGCGCGAGACGGCGGCCGATCTCGGTCTTGCCCACGCCGGTAGGGCCGATCATGAGGATGTTCTTGGGCTGGACGTCCTCGGCGAGTTCGGCCGGCAACTGCCGCCGCCGCCACCGGTTGCGCAGCGCGATCGCGACCGCGCGCTTGGCGGCGTCTTGTCCCACGATGAAGCGATCGAGTTCGGCGACGACCTCGCTCGGCGTCATCGCATCGCCATGCCGGTGGGGTGTACCCACCGAAAGCGGGGATTTCTCGGAGCGGCCTGGCATGTAGAACACCATCGTTGGTCCTCGACGGACTCGGCGTCAGGAGCCGAGGGTTTCGCAGATGATGCAATCGTTCGTGTAGATGTCGACTTCGGCCGCGATGAGCAGAGCCTCGCGTGCGATCTCGGGTGCGGGCAGCGCCGAATGCCGGACGAGCGCGCGGGCGGCCGCGAGAGCGACGGAGCCGCCGCTGCCGATCGCGATGAGTCCGTCGTCGGGCTCGATGAGATCGCCAGTCCCCGAGAGGAGCAACGTCCGCTCGCGATCCGCGACGATCAAGAGCGCTTCGAGGCGCCGCAGGGCGCGGTCGGTTCGCCATTCGCGGACGAGTTCGATGGCCGCGCGCTCGAGACGCGATCCGTGCTCTTCGAGGCGCGCCTCGAAACGCGAGAAGAGCGCGAACGCGTCGGCGGCGCCCCCGGCGAATCCCGCGAGCACCTGGCCTCCGGCGAGCCGCCGGACCTTTCGCGCACCTTTTTTGACGATCGAGCGATCGACGGTCACCTGGCCATCGGCGGCCAAAGCCACCATCCCGTCGCGCCTGACCGCGATCACGGTCGTCGCATGCACTCGCATTGGTCCCTGCTCTCGTTCGTATTCGTTCGCCACCGCCGTATGATGCGCTCGACGCGCGCGAAGCGCTGCCTATATTCCCTTTCCGAGGGGCGAGCGTAAAGCTCGTAAACGGGAAGAGGAGAGGTGGGCATCTTTCGCCGCGTCCAGCCTGCCGCCGTCTACACCGTCGTCGTCGCCGTCGGCGGCCTTTCTGCGCTCCTTTGGCTACTCGCAAGGAGCGCGCGGCCGACGCTCGCCGATGCGGCGACGTTCGTCGTCTTCGTCGCACTCGGCGTCGCCTGGGACCGCTTTTCGCTGCGCCACACCTCGCCCTGGGGACTGCGCGTCCGCCTCTCGCTCGTGCCGACGGCGATGCTCGCGCTCACGACACTGGTCACACCGAATCTCGTCGCGTTGGCCGCGATCGCGCTCTCCCTCGCTTCCGACGAAGCTTCCAGGACGCCCGTCCGTCGCAGCGCGCTGCACGTACTGCGCTCGCTCGCCGGCGCCGCCGTGGCGGTCGCCATCGCGGAACCCGCCAGCGGATTCGTCCCGGGTGTCGGCGGCCAGGGCTTCGGGGCACTCGCCGGCGCGATCGCGTTCAGCATCGTGACCGTCCCGCTCTCGCTTCTGGAGACTTGGCTGCTCGACGGCGCGCGCGTGTCGCTTCGCGACGTCGTGGGACTGCCGATTCTCACATCGGAGATCTCGACGGCGTCGTTCGCGGGAATGATCGCGGGCGCTTTCACCGCGCATCCCGCGCTGGCGCTGGTCCCCGCGATGCCGCTGACGCTGCTCTTCGCGCTCGCGCGGCGCATGGAAGATCAGGAGCAGCGGCTCGCGGCCCAAGCCGCCGCCCTCCAAGAAGCCTCGTCGCAGCTCGCCCGTGCCGAGCGCCTCTCCGCGCTGGGCCGTCTTGCGACCGGCGTCGCGCACGAACTGAACAACCCGCTGGCATCGATCCTCGCCGCGGCGGAACTCTTCGCCGTCGAGCGCGGCGACGCCGTCCACGAGCGCCGCGCGCGGCGACTCCTGCGCGAGGCGCGACGGGCGGCGCGCATCGTCTCCGAGCTGCTCGCCTTCGCGCGCCCACGCGAACTCAAGCTGGGCTGGCATCGCGTCGATTCGATCGCCTCGGAGGTCGTCGATCTTCGCGGCGAATCCTGCGCCTTGGCTTCGATCGCGTTGCGAACCGCGATCCCGCTCGATGTGCCGCTCGTCCGCGTCGACCGCCATCAGATCGTGCAGATGCTCGTCAACCTCGTCACGAACGCGGAGCAAGCGCTTCGTCAGGAAGGCGTGCCCGGGACGATCCTCGTCGCCTCTCGCCTCGACGGTCAGCAGCAAGTCGAGATCTCCGTCGCTGACGACGGCCCCGGCATCGACGAACGTCACCTTGCGCGCGTCTTCGAGCCCTTCTTCACAACCAAGGGCGATGGCGCGGGTACGGGACTCGGTCTCGCGATCTGCAAGAGCATCGTCGAAGCTCACGGCGGAACGATCGACGTCGTCTCCACACCGGGAGCCGGCACGCGTTTCGTCGTGAAGGTGCCGCTCGCGACCGGTTTCGAACATGCGCGCCCGGACGACGACGAGGCAGAGATGGTGACGGCCGGAGGCGTGACCCGCTTCGCCGAAGGTGTACGCGTCCTGGTCGTCGATGACGAGGACGGCGTGCGCGAGACGGTCGCCGAAGCGCTCGTCTCGTGGGGCTGCGATGTCGGTACGGCGGCGAGCGCGGACGAGGCGATCGCGCTGGCCGGCCTGCGCCGTGTCGACGTCGTCGTCGCCGATCTCCAACTGCGCGGCAGCGACGGACTGACGCTGCACCGCCGGCTCTCCGCCACGCAGGGCGCGCCCGCGACGTGGGTCTTCATGTCGGGTAACCCTGGCGCCTTCGCCGATTCCGCGCTGCTCGCGCGCGCCGGCGTGCCGCTGCTCGCGAAGCCCTTCGCGCTCGCCGAGCTGCGATTCGCGCTCGAGGAAACGCTGTCTCGCTATCGCGCCGCGGTCGTGCGCGGCTGACGCGTGGCGTTCGCGGCGTCCTCTTCTTCGGCGGCCCGGGCGAGCTCATCGCGCAACGCGCGCGCCTGTTCCGCGAAAGGGCCCTCCGAGTACTCGGCGAGCAAGCGATCGACGCTGAGGCGGGCTTGTTCGACGTTGCCGACGGCGCGGTACGACCGCGCGAGGAGCAGGAACGCCTCCTCGCGTCGCGCCGATTCGGGATAGCGGTCGATGAGCGTCTCGAGCCGCCCGATGACGCCGGGGTGGCGGTCCTTGTCGAGGTAGAACTTGGCGACCTGCCACTCGTGTTCGGAAAGCCGGTTCTGCGCGCGCGCGAACATCTCGCGAGCGGGTTGCTGCCACGGCGAACTCGGCGGCAGGTCCTGCATCATCGCGCGGAAATGGAGCATCGCCTTCACCGAGAACTCCTGGTCGTTCTCGGGGCTCTCGGCTTGACGGAAGAGACAGACACCCGCCATGTAGCGTGCGCGCGCCGCCTGGGGATGCGTGGGATAAAAGCTGATGAACTGTTCGTAGCGGCTCTGCGCTTCGATCGTTTCCACACCGCCCGATTGATAGAAGTAGGCGTCGGCGAGGGCCAGTTTGATTTCGGGATCGAGGGCCTCGGAAACCGGCGAGAGCAGACCCACGTCGCCGAGCAAGCGGATCGCCTCGAGGTAGCGGCGGTCGGCGATGCGCTCCTGCGCCATCTGCAACAGAAGCTCGTTGTCATCGATGAGTTCGCGATTCCGCGAGCAACCGACGGCGAACAACACGCCGAGAGCGACGAACGCGAGCACGAACGAACGGCGGAGAATCATGCACCCTCCTCGGCGACCCAGGGCGCCAAGGCACGCCGGATGGGTTCCGGGATCCGACGCGGACGGCCGTCTCGATGGCACGCGGCGTGGACGCTGAAGCCCGTGGCGAGGAGGCGCGTGCCGTCCGAGTCGGCGATACGGTACAAGAACCGCACGCGAATGCCAGCGATCTCGGCGAGCCTGGTGCGGATCTCGATCAGCTGGTCGTAGCGCGCGGACGCGAGGTAGCGTACGCCGAGCTCGATGACGGGAAAGAGCACGCCGTCGCCGTCCTCGAGGCTTGAGTAAGGCACTCCGGCTTCCCGCATCAGCTCGGTGCGCCCGATCTCGAACCACACGGGGTAGGCGACGTGATGCGCCACGCCCATCCGATCGACCTCGGGATAGCGCACCCGAGTCGTCGTCACGCTCTCGGTCACGGATGGGCGTCCCCGGCGGCCGCGCGCAGGACGCGGATCGCCTCGGCGGGATCCTCTTTGCCGAAGACCGCGTTGCCCGCGACGAACGATCTCGCCCCGGCAGCGACCAGAGGTCCGATCGTCGTCGCGTCCACGCCGCCATCGACCTGGATCAGCAGCTTCGGGTTCTTCTCTCGCGCCTGCGCGGCGAGCCGGCGCACTTTGTCGACCGCTCCCGGAATGAACGCCTGCCCGGAGAAGCCGGGGTTGACCGACATCACGAGCACGAAGTCGAGATCGGGCAGGATCTCCTCGAGCGCGACAAGAGGCGTCGACGGGTTGATCGCGACGCCCGCGACGACACCCGCCTCGCGCATCCGATGCACGGCGCGATTCAGGTGCGTCGTCGCCTCGACGTGGATCGAGAGGCGCGTCGCGCCCGCCTCGGCGTAGCGATCGATCCACGCGTCGGGATTCTCGATCATCAGATGACAGTCGAGCGGCAGCGCCGTCGCGCGCCTCAAGCTGGCCACGACGGGGAGGCCGATCGTCAGGTTGGGGACGAAGTGTCCGTCCATGACATCGACGTGGACGAGGTCCGCGCCGCCGCGCTCGATCTCTTCGAGCGCGTGCAGGAGCCGCACGAAGTCGGCGCTGAGAATCGACGGGCCGATCTCGATCATCGTGATTCTCCGAACTCCGAGGGAGCCGCCGTGAGCATGATGCCGTCTTCGGTCGTCACGCGGCGACCCGGGGCGGGATCCTGTTCGACGACCACGAAAGACGGTGACGCGGCTCCGCCCGAAAGCGTGCGCTCCCGTACGCGCGTGAAACCCCCGCGCTCCATCAAGCGCGAAACCTCGGCGAGTGTGATCCCGCGCAAATTGGGCATGACGTAGGCGCGGGGCCCTGCGCCGGCGCTGACGACCACCGAGACGCCGTCTCCGGGGTAGCCGGCGGCGCCGGGCGGCGGATCCTGTCCGACGACGCGACCCAGCGCAGTCGTCGCGTGCGGCACGGCGGCCGTCTCGCGCAATTTCAGCTTTCCGGATCGCAGCGCGAGTTGCGCCGTGCGGAGCGTCATTCCGGTCAGGTCGGGGATCGTCGCCTCGGGCGGGCCGAGGCTCTGCACGATGCGCACCTGACGACCCTGTTTGGTTCGCGAGCCCGCCGCGGGAATTTGCTCGAGTACCTTGCCCGCGGGCGCGTAAGGATCGTGGCGCGAACCCGCGACATCGAAGCGCAGCCCCACGGCGGCGAGCGCCTCGCGCGCCTCGTGTCCATCCATGTCGACGACCTTGGGAACGACGATCTCGGGGCTCGTGATCGTCGCGCGCAGCGTGACGTATACACCCAGCGCGAAGCTCACGGTCAAAGAGAACGCGCAGACCGCGAGCACGACGAGGATCCGGGCGGCACGCGGCAGGCGCCGCCAGGAGGCCA